>DGOK01000102.1:92489-93613 GCA_002389385.1 Rhodospirillaceae bacterium UBA4468
CCAATGCGATGGCGAAAATACCTGGTGTGACCAGTTGCGAGGTATGTCGGAACGTCACATAGACCGACGTCATTTCTGATCTTTCGAGGGCATGAACAGCACGCAGGAACGGCACGTTTCCGGCCCCGTCAATAATCACTGCGACAAAAGCTGAAGCAACGATCAGCCCGACCGCAATTGTTGGTGTGCCATGGAAAACCGCAATCAAAATTGTGACGATTCCAGTCAGCCCGTAGCCAAGGGTCAGCAGGAATCGAATACCATACTTTTGTCCGAGACGTCCCCATAAGCTGGCCAAGAACATCGATCCCACACCTAATGAAATAATGAGGCCTGCCGTCTCGTTCGAATACCCGTTGGTGGTCAGATAAATCGGCGCATAAACAAAGAACAGTATCCACCAGCCTGTTCGGCCAATCGCTAATCCCCATGCGAGCCGCAGCCGTGGCTGTTTGAAGAACTTAGGCAAATACTTGATAGGGTTAGGTGGCCGCTTTAACGGCGATGACACCGCCGGGTTATCTGTGATGCGCAGGAACCAGAAAAAACACGCCATCATCACAACGAAAAAACCAACCGTGATGTAAGCAACAAGTGGCCCCATATGCTCAGCCAACCAAACACCGAGCCAAGGTCCAAACGTGAACGGTGCCGCAACGAATAACAGACGTTTGGGCTCAAACTTGGTGATCTCTGACCGTGGCACATGATCCAGCACGTAAAGGTTCATGACAATTTCCAAGAACGCCGTGGCCACAACCTGACACGCCAGCCCAAATGCGAACCACGCAGGGATGCCTGTCGAATACGCGCCAACGGCGACAAGCATCAACACTGCGCCGACAGAAAATGCCCAGCGTCGCCTGATCCAATGCACAAGGATCGGAATAACCATCGCGGCAATTAAGCCTGCGATTGAGATTGAGAAATAGAGAACACTTACGGACTGTGCGTCACCAAACAATTGGTGTGCTTGAAGAGGCACCAACGTAATAAGGGTCGCTCGGCTCCAGGCCTCAAGCGAAAATAGTATGACAAACGTCCCCGCACGTGGCTTGGACGCACCATCTAGCCAGACAGGCAAATGAATGCGGCGCATGGAATCCCCCTTGTAACAATAGGAC
>DGOK01000028.1:0-3432 GCA_002389385.1 Rhodospirillaceae bacterium UBA4468
TTCCAGCTGATAACAGTGGCGTCAATGGTATCCGGCGTTCCACAATATATGAAATTGTTAGAGCTATTGCGGTAGCGATCATGATTGTAGCTGTCGCCGTGAACAAATCCGCCGCGTAATAAGCGATAAAAAAAGCCACTACGGGGCCATATTCAACGGCAGGACTTAACCAGCCGGGACTTTGTTTTTTCTCTGACATATGATGTTTATGGAAGAAACACTCATGAAGAGCAAGTCAGCTGATATGGACTGTATCTTCATAGAAACGCATGAGGTTAAGATATCACGCTGCAAATGTTAGATGATTGTGCTCCTAGTCAACTACATATAGATATCAGATGCTTACGGAATCTCATAAACGTCAGGAAAAGTTATGGATTGGGTTAATCTCGCGCGCTAATTTGTTACGCTGTTTGTGGTTATTGATCCTGTCGGCTCTGTCCCCGTTTTCCTCTTTGCTGTTGCGGGTGTGGCGCCGGAATTACATCGTCGCTTCGCCATACGTGCGGTTCTCATAGCTGGTGTCGTGCTCCTCGCTTTTCTTGTTGGCGGTCAGTTCTTGTTGGAGTTAATCGGCCTGCGACTGGGGTCTTTTCAGGTTGCTGGCGGCATTGTCTTGTTCTTGTTCGCGTTGACGATGGTATTTGGCGCCTCAAAACCAGATACGGAAATTGCCGACTCAGAAAGTGACCCACTTTCAGGCGCAGTATTCCCGTTAGCGATGCCATCCATCGCATCTCCAGGTGCAATGCTGGCTGCTGTTGTATTGACGGACAATCACAGCCAGTCGATTTCCGAACAAGCTTTGACCGCAGGTCTTTTGGTATTGGTGCTTATTGTCACGCTGCTTTTGCTCCTGGCCGCATCTATGATTTATCGTTTCATCGGGAGAACAGGTGTAAGTGTTATCAGCCGAGTGATGGGTATTATACTGGCAACAATTGCCGTCGATGCCATTCTTGGCGGGTTTGATACTCTGGGCATTTTAAATCTCGGGAACGTGCCAAAAGGCTAAACATCGCAGCGTTAAGATGCCCCTCTTTCTGAAGCAGACAAAATCCTAAAAAAATCTCCCCGATCCAACGAGAACCGGGGAGACACCACCTCTATTCTTGCCAGGTGTTTTAGTTCCTGTGGCTCATCAAAGCACAATCACGCCTGTGTCGAGACAAACCGTGTTTCAAGATACGCCTGGATAGCTTCTGAGCCACCTTCGGTACCGTAGCCAGAATCTTTAATACCACCGAACGGCACTTCTGGAAGCGCTAGCCCCATATGGTTGATAGTCAGCATGCCAGTTTCCACTTCCTGACCTAAGCGCTGTGCCGTCTCGCCTGACGACGTAAAGGCATAGGAAGCGAGACCGAACGGCAAGCGATTAGCCTCGGTGATCGCATCTTCGTAAGTCGAGAAACGGTTGACGATGGCGACGGGGCCGAACGGCTCTTCGTTCATCATTGTTGCGTCTGTCGGCACATCGGTCAGCACGGTTGGCTGGAAGAAATACCCCTTGTTGCCGATCCGACTACCACCACTCGCCACTGTGGCACCCTTGGCTTTNNACCAGAAAGCGCGTTGGCGAAATGCAGACCTGACCCGCGTTACGGGTCTTGAACGGTGCCATGATATTGATCGCAGTGTCGATATCGGCATCGTTGAAGATAAGCACGGGGGCATGACCACCAAGTTCCATAGTTGCCCGCTTCATATGCTGTCCCGCGAGCGCTGCCAGATGCTTGCCGACTGGGGTTGAGCCGGTGAAAGAAATCTTGCGGATCGTTGGATGTGGAATGAGGTACTCGGAAATCTCCGCTGGCACACCATAAACCAGGCCGATTACGCCATCAGGTAAACCGGCGTCGGTAAAGGCGCGGATCAGTTCTGCCGGTGACGCAGGTGTCTCTTCTGGTGCTTTAACGATGATAGAGCAGCCAGCAGCAAGTGCCGCTGAAAGCTTGCGGACAATCTGGTTAATCGGGAAATTCCACGGCGTGAAAGCAGCGACCGGACCAACCGGCAACTTTAGCGTCATCTGTGTAACGTTACCTGCACGAGCCGGAATGATTTGCCCGTATGTACGTCGCGCTTCTTCAGCGAACCAGTCGATTGTGTCGGCACCACGGGCAATCTCGCCCACCGAGTCGCCAAGCGGCTTACCCTGTTCGCGGGTCATAAGCCAGGCGATATCAGTGGCACGTTCGCGTAGCAAATTCGCCGCCTTCCGCATGATATTGTAGCGATCGAATGCCGAAACAGCCCGCCATACTGCGAACCCTTTTTCGGCGGCTTCCAATGCCTGATCAAGGTCTTCCCGCGTTGCCATGGCCAAACGGCCAATCTCTTCTTCTGTTGCCGGATCAATGATCGGCATGGATTTACCATCTACGCCATCGCGCCATTTGCCGTTGATGAAAAGCTTTACGTCAGGATAAGTCTGCATGGAGGTCATCTTCCTAAGAATTGAGTGATATAAATGAAAGCTCGCATCACGGCGCAAGGTCTCGACTGGTGTACTACTAGATATCGATTGCCACCCAAGGTTTCAAGGCCACCGTTGGGTGTGAAGGTTTAAATTTTCAAAGCTGGGTTGGCATGTGTTTTGATCACATTCAGCATTTGCTCATAGAACAAATCCGTCAAATGACGGTTCTTATTATCGCGGCGCACCAACATGCCCAGAACTCGTTTCGGTGCTTTTGGACCAAGCGAAATTTCCTTCAACGGCAGTGGATTAGGTGATGCAACACATCGAGATGGCACAATGGAGACACCAAGGCCGTAATAAACCATCGTGGAAACCATATCGAGACTATCGAGTTCCATCTGCTCATTAACGATGACGTTCTTGCGACGCAACCATTCGTCAATCACCTGCCCGGCCCAAAAGATCCTGTTGAAGCGGATGAAGGGATAGGTGCGGAGCAATTCAATCGGATCATCACAAGGACAATCCAGCGGTACGATGGCGACCATCGGCTCTTCGGCAAAGCGATGAAATTCCATATGTTCTGAAAAGTATGGCGGCGCGCTGATGATCGCTGCATCCAATTTACCGCGATCGACCTGTGGTACCAGATTGGGCGAATGATCGGGCGTGACGAGAATACGCAAGCTCGGATAGGTGCGGCGCAAAGACGTGATAGCCTGCGGGATGATTCCGGTCATGGTTGTCGACATGCCGCCAATGCGCAATTCGCCGGTGGGCTCAGTGTCATTCCCGGCAAGCATGCCAAGACGTTCATAACCATCAACGATCTCGCGCGCGCTTGTCACAAGCTCCAGGCCTTCGCGATTAAGGACTGGTGGCCGCGTTGAGCGGTCAAACAGATCGATCCGCAGTTCCTCCTCAAGCGCTTTCATTTGCAAGCTAACGGCAGACTGCGAAACACCCACCTCGTCTGCTGCAGCACCAAAGCTACCGCTTTCTGCAAC
>DGOK01000028.1:3523-4725 GCA_002389385.1 Rhodospirillaceae bacterium UBA4468
TTTCTTTAATAAATATTCTCTTACTTTATAGTGTTAAATCGTCCTGATTAATATTCGTCCAAAGTTTATCCCACAAGGAGCCAAAATCATGAGAGGTGCAGATCTCATCGCTAAAACGTTGTCCAATGCCGGCGTGAAAGTCATTTTCACACTATCGGGCAATCAGATTATGCCGATCTTTGACGCCTGTATTGATGTGGGAATTCGCCTGATCCATACCCGCCATGAAGGGGCCGCAGTCTATATGGCCGATGCCTATGCGCAGCTCACCGGTCAAGTCGGCGTGGCGATGATCACGGCAGCGCCAGGCTTCGCCAGTGGTTTGGGGCCTCTCTATACCTCTCATATGGCAGAGAGCCCGATCTTGCTTTTGAGCGGCGACTCGCCGCTTTCCCAAGATGGCCAAGGATCGTTCCAGGAATTGGATCAAATCGCCATCTCAACACCGCTGACCAAACTCTCATTGCGCCCAAAGGCAGCGGATGAGCTTGGATATGATGTCGCCAGAGCTCTCCGGACTGCTGCTTCGGGTCGCCCTGGACCGGTTCACATGGCGCTCCCGTTTGATCTTTTAAACAACGACATTGGTGATGTCCCTGTGCCGACGGTGATGGACTGTGCGGCAGAAATTTTAACGCCGACGGGCCATGCCATTAACACCATCGTTGACGCAGTCGCCACAGCGGCGCGTCCCGTGGTCATCGCAGGCCCTGCTCTGAATACAACCCGCACCGGGGATCTCATTTCATCTCTAGCTGATGCTCTGGACGCGCCAGTCATTCCTATGGAAAGCCCGCGCGGCCTCAACGATCCAAGTCTGGGTGCGTTCGCATCCGTGCTCGCCAAAGCCGACCTTATCGTGAGCCTCGGCAAGAATCTGGATTTCTCAACGGGCTTCGCAGCAGCGCCTGGATTTGCCAATAATGCCAAAATCATCACCATCGATCCTGATGCTGATATTCTCGACCGCGTACGCCGCGCTGCCAGCAGCCGGTTGTTGTTGGCAGCTCGTGCCGATGCGCAGACCACAGCCACCGCGCTGATTGCTGCCGCCAAGGGCGGAACCCGTTCAGCCTGGCGTCAGGAAATGGCCTATGCCATTCTATCTCGCAAAGGCATGGACCCCACGTCAACCTCGCTGCCTATGCGGCCCGAAGTCTTATGTGCTGCCGTGCAACGACACCTTGATGCTGGCAAAAATT
>DGOK01000028.1:4799-11958 GCA_002389385.1 Rhodospirillaceae bacterium UBA4468
CGCGTATCATCAACGGTCCGTCCGGGTCCATTGGCGGCGCACTGTGCTATGCCCTTGCCGCAAAGATTGCACGTCCCGCGGCAAACGTTGTGGTTCTCATGGGCGACGGGACTGCAGGCTTCCACTTCTCAGAATTCGAAACTGCGCACCGTTATGGTGCCGACTTCATGGCCATCATCGGCAACGATGCGCGCTGGAATGCAGAATATCAGATTCAATTGCGCGACTACGGCGAAGCAAGGCTCAACGAGTGCGAGTTAAATCCAACACACTATGACCGTGCCGTTGTTGGCCTTGGTGGTCATGGCGAAACGATCACCGATCCCGCTGATCTGGATGCAGCCATTACACGTGCCGCTAAAAGCGGGCTGCCATCATGTCTCAATGTCATGATTGAAGGTCTATCCGCACCCGCAGCTCCAACGCACTAAGCGAAGGCCCCACTCCTATCCAAACGTGGGATCGATGTTTTCGTGAATCCAGCGGGCCATGCCGGTCATGCGTGCATCTTCGTTGTGCTGTCCCATGATCTGCATACCGACAGGCATCCCACGAACCGCCATCATCGGCACGGTCACGACGGGAGCGCCGAGTATCGAGCTTGGGTAGTTAAACACCGCATCGCCAGTAGGCTCGGGTGCTAAAGGCTGACCAGGAATATCGCCCGGCCAAAGCGGTGCAGGACCAGGACAAGCGAGTGTAATACAACCATCCGCCAGTTGTGCCAGGGCCTTATGGCAGATACGCGCGGTTTCACGCGCCAAGAGTAAGGCGCGGTAATCATCCGGCGTCATTTCTTCAGACTTGGCTAATCCTCCCTGGCCGCGGGCGCTGACGCCATCTGGACTGCGGTTCACGAGGTTGCGTAAGAACCAGCGGTTCTCCCACGCCGTAATCATGCGGCAGACTGCCGTGGCGTTGGCAATACTCGTCTCCAGGCTCTCAATCCAAGTATGATCTTTACGCCTCAGCACCGTGACACCCGCTTTTTGCAAACCATCTATCAGCTGTTCAAATGCCAAAATAGTATCGGAGTCGAGCTTTGGCCAACCTTCCATTTCCAAAACAATTAACCGTTCGGGGCGGACCGGGTGAGGGGTCGTCATTGGGCCCATCAAGCCTGCCTGTCCGGGATCGCCGCCAGCACGCGTGGCAATTTCGATGGCCACTTGCCACATATCTTCAATACAGGCGGCGTGCGGTCCGTGCGTACTCATAGATGTGGCTTGGCGTTCGCCGCGGTGAATGGCACCTTGGCTAGGTTTAAGTGCGAAATTACCGCAAAACGCTGCAGGTCTGATGATTGAGCCACCGACTTGCGTGCCAATCGCGGCGGGCATCATAGCCCCACCAACCGCTGCTGCTGAACCTGAAGATGATCCGCCAGCCGTGCGCGTTGCATCAAACGGGTTGGTTGTTGGACCTGGATGGTTACCACCCAGTTCCGCCGTGACTGTTTTTCCAAAAATCACCGCACCAGCTTGGCGCAGCGCCCATACAGCGGCGTTATCGTTCTTTGGGAAATTACCATCAAAAGCAACGCAACCCATCTGGGTTGGCATGTCCTTGGTCTCAAGCAGGTCCTTGATACCGACAGGCATGCCATCAATAGCTGAAAGCGGATTGCCGCTCTTCCAGCGTTTGGTGCTGGCCTCTGCTGCGGCGCGTGCGGTCTCTTCATTCAGCGACGCAAAAGCCTTCACAACGGGCTCGCGCGCTGCGACCACTTCCAGGCAACGCTCTAGATATGCGATGGGTGTGTCTGAACCATCCGCGAATGCATCCCGGGCATCATGAAAAGTGCAGCCCTTGTATGTGCGGGGGTCATAAACGGTGGGTTCGGTATCCATGTTTGAAGTTCCTATTCAGTGCTTAGAGTGCCCGCTATTAAAACATTATCGTGATCAGGAATTTTTTTGTAACGGAAGGCTCAACTCATGACTACTTAGTTTTAAGCTACCTTACGATGAAGGTTCAAGCGCACTATTTAAAATTTCCTTCCCATTAATGGCAATTGTTGCAGTTATTATCTATCGCTTAATAGGATTTTTTTTGGGGGGGTAGTGAATACTTTCAGACATTGAAGCGTATGAGTCTGGCCTCGTCGTCACTTCGCGGCGCGGCCGGATGAGCACGCCCGCAAACTTGAAAGACTGAGCGAGGTCGCAAGCAGGCTCACGCGAATGGCGAACGCCAGCTGGCGTAAGAATTTTCTCAAACAATATATCAGCCTCATCACCAACACCTGTGCATTGCCACGAGGCGAGCACGCCCAATATTCGGTGTTCATCTGGGCTGATATTTTTACATTTTGTACAACGAATATCGATCGTATCAATCGCGCCAACGGCTATAACGCTCATCAGTCAGTCGAGGCCTGAGGCGCTCCCAGGGGCACTAGATTTATTAAAACCTTCAACCAACAGCTCATGTACATTCGTACCCTTTTTGATGCCATCAACCCAAAGCCTGAGACCCCATACAATAAGCTGTTCAGAAAAAGGTAAGTCATGAAGTTCTTCTGTACTGACCTGTTCTGGCGGCGCCATTATGTTCATGCCTTAATCTCCACCTTGAAGGCATGAAAACGGCATAGACGGTGATTGCACTCCATTGATCAAAGTCCCAACGCCATTGAAACGTAGCGCCATATAATATTTTGAGCTTTGCTTTCAGAATTTTCAACCTTGATCGGAACGTAGAATTTCATGGTTGCCTCATAAGTATTTAATGCGAACGATTCTCATTCGCATATATTACATGTTGCAAACTTTAATGCAAATAAAACCGTCTGCACAGCTATGGGGTATTTATGGTGATCATGGCTTGGTTATTCGTCACGGAGCAACAAGCATACTTATGATGAAAATGACGATATGTTTGAAAATAATTAAATGATTTCAATCATTTAATTATTTTAATTCCTTGCACCATGTATGATGCCAGCCCACTCTAGTGGATAATGGAATATTATTTCTGTTTTAATGGAAGTTAATTTAATTTTGTCATTTGTAAAATTTTCTAAATCTGAGAATAAGACAAAGACTTATAAACTTGTAACGTCAGCAACCAAACCACAAACAAGAATGTTTGGTCTGACGTCACGAAACTCCGCGCAATAAGAAGCACGGCCAAGCTCTAAAGCTTACATCGAAGGCGGCTTATCCCTCTTTCGATCCTATCCTAAATATATATATCGATGTGATTTTCTAGCCGACAAGCTGTTAGTACGAACACGCAATCTGTCATCCAATGTCCAGCGTGAGATAGCGGCATAAGGCATGGTCACGTGCGTTTATTCATAAAATTAAAAGGAATACTTATGCAATTACCAAAAAATTCAACTCCCTTTATCGCTGGTGCAGTTGTTGGCGTCGCAGCCATCGCCATTCTCAGCTTTGCAAATGGATGGGTCGTTACCTCTTCCAAAATGGGGATCGCAATGCATGAAGCAAACGTATCTGTGCAAGCAGAGATATGTGCAGCCAAGGCTGAACTCTTTCTGAAAGAAACCAATAACACTGATGAGCTTCAGGGTTATCAAACGGATGTGCGAGAGAGAAGAGAAGCATTAGCCCGCACCAGCACAACGATCTTGGCAGGCGATAATAGCGCCACACAATCGGTCGTCAGTGTATGCGCTGGCCTTCTTAATAAATCACGTACGTAATGTATAGGTGTCATGATGAAGAAGAAATCAGGTACCAGGATAGCAGAAGAGCAGTTTAAAGCTGTGCAGAAACGCGCTGTAAATGCATTAGCCGAAAAAGAGAAATCATTAACGGAACGCGCAGAGTTAAAAGCTAATCTACGCGCACGAAGAATTGCAAAAGAGGCGGCGGACAAAAAAGCCGCCGCCATAATTGCACAAAAGAAGCTCGCTAAAAAACGTAAGAAGACATAGCCGTTATTTATTCTCGGTAATGAGAAGAGCAATTGCCTTCAAAGTATACGCATTTGACTTTGCAGGGATCATCTCTCCGGTGGTCAGGTCATAACAAACCTGGCCATCTTCTGCTTTCAATGTGACCGCTGTTTCTGCTGGCAAGACGAGCGACGACGTTTCGCCCTTCTTGTTTGTCATCACAATCACATGCTCAGAAATACCATCATCATTAGAAGCTTGATCAATAGACCAATCTTCACCTGATAAATGGCTGATTAAATTACCAAGAATATGGCTACCAATTTTCGGATTGAACCGTCTGTCGACCAAGCCAGTACGGGCGAAGTATCCACGGTCCGTATCCGCAAAGGTATCTAGAATAATATCGACGTTATCAGTGCCGATGGCCGCTACAACAGCTTCTGCCGCGCGGGCAGAGTTTACGACATCATCGTTGAAGCCTTCAGCCGGGCTCGATGAGTTTGAGCGAATATACAGACACGCTGTTTTTCCCATCTTCTTACTGGCGATTGCTGCCTCAGAAGCTGCGGTGCGCGGCAGCACAGTGCGAGGAATAGCAAACATCGTTCCATCGATGGCATCACTGGTAGGATGACTTGCAAAGAATGTCGACAGCTCGTCGACTTCAGCCAAGGTGAAGCCGTGACTGATGAAGTGATTGTATTTTCCGCCTGTATGTTTCGCAGCATCCTTTCTGTTTACCCTCGATAGGTAAACGCGGAAATCAGCTTGTTCTTTCAGCTTGGCAATCTGGTTTACTGCGTCGTCCGCAGTATCCCAGCCAATCACGATTTCAACAATATCCACGAGATGGCTGTGTTCCAGCAAACATGCCGCCAAAGCCCCTTCTGGCACGCCATAGCAATAGACTTGAAACTGATGCCCGCCAATTGCAAGAATTTCCATCCGCCCTCTGATGCGGTCGTTTGTCAGATCCTGGATAGGGACACGTAAACGACGCAGGCCGATTTCCCACAAGGCGAGAACGGGATAGTCGTTACGCGCTAATTTACGCTCAAATTCCTCAAGCGCACCCGAAGCCGTTATCTCTAACTCTTCAGCCCAAGGCTGGCGCATATCAAGACCAACACATGTGACGCTTGTCTCTTTAGATTGCAGGCGTTCAATTTTCTTGCCGTTATCTGCGAGTGCCTTGCCTTCAGCGAGCGTCCGTCCATAAGTGCGAACATTTTCAATGACGTGTCCGTGCTCATACACACGGACAATAAAGTAGCCTAATTTTGCTTCATCATTACGGCCGTATTGATCGCCGGGCTCGATCCGAAAAAACTCGCTATAATCATGGCGCACAAATGCCGTCGACGGCAGAATATACATTTCTGTTTCGCCCACGAGATCATACCAGAAATTATGCACGTGACCGCAGAACATGCCTTCGGGCTTATACTTTTTGACGATGTCGATAAACCACGACCGGGCAGGCTCATCTATATTGTCGTATGAGCTGCTTTCATCCGCATTCGACACGAACGGCGGATAATGAAGGGCAAGGAATGTCCGCTTTCCTTTGTTCGCTTCAAGGTCTTGCTCCAGCCATTCACGCTGCTCAGCTTCGGCCGCCAATCCAGAATTCATCAGCGGTGTATTCAAGACGATGATGTGCAATCCGTTACTATCGAACGAGAAATAATGCGGCCCAAAGTGGCTCTCATATAGAGCTATATGCTCGTCATTGATGCGGCCAGCTGGCGCCCACGATACCGGCTTATCCCCAATATCATGGTTCCCAGGCACCACATGTAAGGGGGCTTCCAAATCAGCAACCAGCGTCTTGAAGTGATTGGCTGCGTCTTCGTAAGTCGGCAATTCCGGGACGGGGTTAATGATATCGCCTAAGTGCACGACGAACTCTGGCTTAATCCCGTTCAGCTCTGCAATCACGTGCCGCGTCCGGGCATTAGCCAAGGCGTTGCAAGGATAAGGTGATGAAGAGAAATCCTCGCTTTGGTTCATATGCGTGTCCGCAATCACTGCGAATGTGAAGAGATGATCTCCAGATATTTTAGTTTTTTTCAACGTTTCAAATCCATTTCAAGTTTCACAAAGTCACCCCGGTATTTGGCTTCCCCGACGTATAGGATGCGCTGGTCCGTGGTCGTGATCACACGACGCACATCTCCAATAGGCGCGTTGACAGCAACACCAAGAAGCGCCGACGTTTCGGCGTCTCCTGATGAGAACGAAAATGTTTGATGTAAATTATCAATATCAGTGTCTTCAAGGCCTGCGAGCATGGAAATCACCATGCTGGTATCGAAGTCTTTTGGTGCGCGGTAATACGTCTCGCGGTCCAGATAGATATCGATGACCGCATAGGCGACGCTTTTCCAATAATGCACGCGGCGCATATAACGATATGCCTCTGTCAATGTCCCCTCTTTAGGCGAGACAAGCGGATGTGCTGACGACTCCTCCACATTAATCAAAGTTGGTCGCTTGCCATCAAGATGCCCGATCAATGATGACCAATCCGAGCGAAGGACCAGCCAACGGCTTGTCTCAGGCGCGTCCGACACAAAGGTCCCCGACCCTTGTTTGCTGTTAAGCAGACCCTCTTTGCACAGTAAAGCCACGGCTTGGCGCACGGTGACAAGACCGACCCCCAAGGCTTTCGCCTGCTTTTCAAGGGCAGGCAATCTGTACCCTGGCGTCCAGCGGCCCGAGTTGATCTCACGGCGCATCGTGGTCGCTATTTTTAAATATAGCGCACCTGGTTGCTCTCGAATTTGCGAGCGAAGTGATGTGTAAGAAAGCATCATTAAAACAAATTACATTCTATAAATAGAATGAATCAATAGACTCAATCAGAATAAACCCCAAATAAGCCTCGCCGCCATTGATATGCCTGACACATACCTAAATTTTAAAACTCCTGAGTATTATTTTGCCATTTACCCTAGGTGCAATCTTTTCTGTTATTATTGCTGAGAGCACACATTCCCATTAAAGTCCCGCAGATGGGACATTTCTAAATCCGTTATCCACTTATTGTCATGCTTTTTCTCTTGGCTATGCCGGCATTTGCGCAGAGCCCGGCGGCACCGGATACATTGCCGACTGCCGAAGTCGAGAGCTTACTAAAGACGCTGAAAGATGATGATAGACGCAACGCGTTCGTTACGGATCTTGAGGCTCTGGTCGCAGCCCAGAAACTTCGCGATGCAGAAGTCGAAAAATCGTTAGGCGCGCTCGTTCTAGAAACAGTGTCTTGTAGATATGTCGTTACTCGCG
>DGOK01000029.1 GCA_002389385.1 Rhodospirillaceae bacterium UBA4468
GATTTATGAGACCATCTTCGCCATACTTCTCGTAGGACTGGCGCCAACGATAAAAGCTGGTTCGGCCAATCCCAAAATAACGGCACGTCTTGGCTACATGCCCGGTCTCCTCAGCATATCTAAGAATGCGTAGTTTGCGTTGAATCTCGCGCTGATCGGTGTTCATAAACATCTTCTCCTCAGAAAATTAAGAGGTTAATGAAAATGTTCCGCGAGTAACGACATATCTACACTGTGATAAACACAGAGCAAGATCGAGCGATGGCATCAGATACTGAAAAACCGCATCCTGCTGAATAACTACTTCTTCCCAGCAGGCCTTGAAGCGCAGATCGAGGCCTTCGTCGATCATTATAATCATCAGAGATACCATGAGAGCATCAACAACCTCACGCCCGCAGATGTTTACTTCGGGCGCGGACAATCAATTTTAAAATAACGAGAAAGGATCAAACGGAAAACAAAGGAGATCCAGCGCTTGCAATACCGCAAATACGCCGCTTAGTATTATCAACAAGATGAGCCAGATCCTCTCTTAGATTAGGACGTTGAGTGTTCCAATTGCATGACGACGGACATTTAATTATAAGGGTGGGCCAACTCAATGGCGGAAGATCAGTTGGAATAAACCCACCTGTTGCACTAGCTACTTGAATTCGCGTATAAATACAAAGTTATGGTATTGATGTTAGGCATAAATATTTTTTACAAGAAATTAATATGAAGATAGATTTTGCAACAATAATCGGTCTATCAATTGGAATAACAATAGTTGTGCTAGCTATTGGAAACCAGTCAGACTTTAGTATATTTATAAATTTACCTGGTTTAGCTATTGTTGCGGGTGGAACATTTGCTTCCACTATGATAAAATTCCCTATATCAGGGGTCTTTATTTCCCTGCCAATAGGACTAAAGGCAGCTTTTTCCAACGATAACATAAAAGAAACAGAACTTATTACATTGTCAGTTAAGTTGGTAAAAATAGCCAGAAAATTAAGTCTGCTCGCCTTGGAAAAAGAAAAGGTGCCAAATGTTTTTTTTCGAAAGGGAATGCAACTAGCGGCTGATGGAAAAGATGAACGTTATATCAGAAAAGTACTAACAGATCAGATTTTGCAGGAAATCCGAAGGGAAGAAGTAGGTTCTAATGTTTTTGACGCTATTGGCGATAGCGCTCCTGCTTTTGGGATGTTTGGAACCCTTGTTGGGCTGATACAGATGCTCAGTAATATGGAAGATCCTAATACAATTGGTCCTGCAATGGCGGTGGCTTTATTAACAACATTGTATGGTGTTCTAATTTCCCAGCTTATTGCATACCCTATCAGTCAAAAATTGATGTCTAAATTAGAAAAACAAAAATCACAGCAAGAATTAATGATAGAATGTATTGTTGGCATTCAAAATTTGCTAAATCCACAAGATTTAAGAGATAGATTAGAGCCCTATTTGCCGAGAAATAAATCTATTCGAGATGAATAGATATGAGAGATTCCAAAAAAGATAAGTGGTTAACAACATTCGGAGACTTGATGGCTCTCCTTTTTGCGCTTTTTGTTTTGTTGATTTCGTTTTCAGAAATAAATCCTGAAACGTTTGAAAAACATGCGGCTAAAATGTCATCAGCTTTTAATCAAGAAGTTCCCATATTTAAAAGTAAAATAAAAGATGCAAAATTTGAAATAAATGACGAAGATACCTTTGCCGATAAAGCCGATAATTATATTCTTGATGTAAATAAAACAATTATTGAAAAATTCGTCAGTAATATTATCCATAAAGATAAAAATCTTAGATATTCAATTAATGACGATGAGGTTAAGTTGATATTACCTAGCCAATATCTTTTTGAATCAGGAAGCGCGGTGTTAAAACAAAGTGTTTATGATCTAATGCTGAAGATTACTGATATATTCGCTTATGCAAAAGGCGAAGTTATGTTTGCTGGACACACTGACGATGTATCAATAAACACACCAGAGTTTCCAAGTAATTGGCATTTATCAGCAGCAAGAGCAAGTGCTCTTGCTCAGCTAGTAGTTACGAAAGGACAGATAGATCCAAAAAAAATTAAGGTGATTGGTTTATCAAGCAACTTTCCAATAAGCAAAGTTAGATCAGAAAATAGAAGAGTGGAAATTTCTTTTAAAATCAAAAGTTAAGTATAAGTCTCTTGTCGGCACTGTCAGAGGAAAACTCACTTTGACGATGTCGCAGCATTCCCATAATGTTTTGGGATAAAAAATCCCAATCCTTTTCGCTATTTTAAAACATCACCGGAGATCATTCGTCTCGCCGTGATGATGTATGTCAGATTTCCACTTTCTCTTCGAAATGTAGAAGATCTCCTCCATGAACGAGGCATTGATATTTGCCATGAAACGGTCAGGTATTGGTGGAACAAATTTGGCCCACTTTTCGCTGGGGAGATCAGCAAGAAACGAATGCACCCAATTCCCAAACACTCAAATTGGAAATGGCATCTTGATGAGGTCTTTGTGAAAATCAACGGTGAGACCCATTATCTTTGGCGAGCTGTTGATCATGAGGGCGAGGTTCTTGAAACCTTTGTATCCAAAGGTAGAGACCGAAAAGCAGCGTTAGATTTTCTTAAGAGAATTTTGAAAAAATACGGCGCTCCAAAAGTCATCGTGACTGATAGACTAAAATCATATCGCGCCGCTATGAAAATTAGCGGTAACGAATTTTCACAGGAAGTAGGGCGCTGGAAAAATAACAGATGTGAAAACTCTCATCTTCCTTTTCGACGGCGAGAATACGCCATGTTGAAGTATAGGCGGATGCGAAGTTTGCAAAAATTCGTCTCAATCCACGCTTCAATTTTCAACCACTTCAACAAGGAACGTCACCTAAATTCTAGAGATAGATATAAGGTTCAACGTGAAGCTGCTCTTGTTGAGTGGCAGCAACTCTGTGCTGCATAAAATTGGCTTATCATTGCCATACTGAGACGAGTTCACATTCTTCTGACAGCGCCAGGAAAAGTAAGATTTAGACCAGTTGTCGTCAGAAGCCGTTTTCCTCTGACACTGCCCTCCCGCATAAACGAAGTGATGAATGTGATTTCAATAAAAATGAAATTATATTCAGTTAATTAATTTTGACTGAAGTCACAAAATTCCCGCAATGTATAAGTAATATTGGCTAGAGGGTGTGCGATATACATCAAAGATGCATTGAGGAATTATGACAACCCAGAAATTCAATTTTATTGCAGGCGAATGGCACGCTGGTGAATATGAAATCGAGAATAGAAACCCTTCAGATACTTCGGATCTGATTGGGCTCTTTGCTCAAGCAGGCGAACATCAATTGGACTTAGCATTGGATGCTGCACGTGCCGCGCAAGTTGAGTGGGCGAGTACAGGTATCGAACGTCGATACACTGCGTTAATGGGGATTGGCGAAGAGTTAATTAAGCGGTCAGCGGAACTAGGTGAATTGCTGTCACGCGAAGAAGGCAAACCTTTAGCCGAAGGTAAAGGCGAGATCCACCGGGCAGGGCAGTTCTTTACATATTATGCCGCCGAAACTTTACGTCAGATTGGAGACAATGCTGATTCAGTACGAGATGGAATTGAAATAGACGTTCGCCGTGAACCCATTGGTGTGGTCGCAATCATCTCGCCTTGGAATTTTCCGACCGCCACGGCTAGCTGGAAAATTGCACCGGCCTTAGCCTTCGGGAATGCGATTTTATGGAAGCCCGCTAATGCGACACCGGCCTCAGCAGTAGCTCTGGCCGAGATCATTGCCAAACAAGATTTACCAAAGGGCTTATTCAATCTCGTCATGGGATCAGGTCGTTCAATTGGCCAGCGTCTGGTGGAAAGCCCTAAAGTCGATGCAATTTCTTTCACAGGTTCAGTGCCGGTCGGTAAAGGAATTGCAGCAGCGGCTATTCAGAACTTGACCAAAATACAATTGGAAATGGGCTCGAAGAACGCCCTTGTGGTGATGGATGACGCCGATCTTGATATCGCCGTCACGTGCGCGCTCAGTGGGGCTTTCGGTGGCACGGGTCAGAAATGTACGGCATCTTCACGTCTCGTTGTGCATGAAGATATCCATGACGCCTTCGTGGAAAAACTTGTCGCTGGCACACAAGCTCTGAAAGTTGGGCATGCGCTTAATATAGGAACGCAAATCGGGCCAGCAGTGAGTGCTGAACAATTTAAAAGCAATCTCAACTATATTAATATTGGAAAGTCTGAGGGTGCAGAACTGTTATGCGGTGGAGAGCGTCTGGATATGCCAACTGAAGGCCATTACATGGCACCTGCAGTATTTGCCAGTTCGACCAATACTATGCGCATCAACCGCGAGGAAATGTTTGCGCCCATTGCTTGCGTCCTAAAAGTAGGTTCTTACGAAGATGCGATCGCTACAGTGAATGATACGAACTTTGGCTTAACGTCGGGTATCGTTACACATTCATTGGCCCGTGCAACTCATTTCAGACGCAACGTTCGTACTGGTTGCGTCACTGTAAATTTGCCGACAGCGGGCACCGATTATCATGTGCCATTTGGTGGTCGCGGTGACAGTTCATACGGATCTCGCGAGCAAGGCTCTTATGCCGCTGAATTCTATACTACCGTTAAGACAGCATACATCGCTGCTGGAAATCCGGAGTAAAGATCATGAACCGCAGCTATAGAATTGACTGCCTGCAATATGCTAATTGGTCGGAAAAAATTTTCCATGAGATGCATGAAGGTGGTGTTGATGCTGTTCATGTGACAATTGCCTATCACGAAAACTTTCGAGAAACCGTTCTCAATATCGAGCAGTGGAACAGATGGTTTGAGCGTTTCCCGGCATTGATATTTAAAGGCCGGACAGGTGATGATGTTCGTCTTGCGCGCAATACCAATCGTACAGCCATTTTTTTCGGCTTCCAAAATGCTTCGCCCATCGAAGATGATATTGGTCTGGTCGAAATTGTACATGCATTGGGCGCTCGCTTTATGCAATTGAGTTACAACAATCAATCTCTGCTGGCGACTGGATGTTATGAAGCTGAAGATCCAGGAATCACGCGTATGGGTCGCCAGGTCATCAAGGAAATGAACCGTGTTGGCCTAGTAATCGACATGAGCCATTCAGCAGAACGTTCGACAATGGAAGCCATAGAATTATCAGATCGCCCAATCGCCATCACTCATGCTAACCCGGCATCATGGCATCCTGCACTGCGCAATAAACCTGATGATGTTCTCCGTGCGCTTGGTCAATCCGGTGGCATGCTCGGGCTTTCAGTCTATCCACACCATCTAAAAGATAAGTCAGATTGCACGCTGGAAAGCTTTTGCGAAATGGCTGCGCGCACTGTTGATCTCATGGGCCCCGGTTGTGTTGGTATCGGTTCGGATCTTTGCCAAGATCATCCGGATAGCGTCGTTGAATGGATGCGAGTGGGCCGCTGGACCAAGGAAATCGACTATGGAGAAGGTTCACAAAGCAATGCGGGCTTTCCGAATATGCCGTCCTGGTTCAATGACAGTCGGGATTTTGGGAATATCGAAAATGGCCTTCGCGCAGCAGGTCTCGATGACAAAGAGGTTTCAGGAATAATGGGTGAGAACTGGTTGAATTTTTATGATCGCAGCTTCGCACCACAAGGCAAAGAGGTTGAATGTGGCCGAGACACCGCTGCGGAATAATCCAAAGGGGGATTTTATACTAAGAGTGCGTTCGAACACTCAGCAACTGAAAACAGGTAGAAACATTCGCGAGGAGTTTATAAATGTCTATAAAACCACCATTTACTCATCTGCAAGTTCCTACTGCAGATTCGGGATTTTACGAAGGAAATAGTGTTACGATTGCTCTTTTAAGTAAGGGCATCATGGTTGCGCTAGTGATTTGGGCGCTTGTTTGGCCTGCCAATGCTAACGGTGTTTTAGGAAGCCTCAACTGGCAATTACTTGAAGATTTCAACGGCTTTTACATTGTCATTGTCGGTCTATTTTCTTTCTTTCTGGTTGTCGTTGTAGTTCTTCCTCAGACTGGGCGTCGGATTATGGGAATTGAGGGTGAGAAGACTGAATTTTCTAACTTTTCATGGTTCTCAATGATGTTTGGTGCCGGTCTTGGGGTAGGCTTGATGGTCTTCGCGACAGCGGAGCCGCTTGGGCTTTAGGGTTCAAACCCTGTCGTTCTTTCTGGTGCCGTCACAGCCAATTCAGCGGAAGCTGTTGCATCCGGATACCGGTATACATTCCTGCATTATTGATTTCATGCATGGTCAATTTATGTGGTGACCGGACTTTCTCTCGCCTACTACGCATATACTTGAGGTATGCCGTTAACAATTCGCTCGGCGCTGACACCATTGTTTGGTAAAGCAATGAACGGGATATTGGGACATGTTGTAGACGTGCTTGGCGTAGTCGCAACTATCTTGGGTGTATCTGTGACCATCGGCTTTGGTGTTTCTCAGTTCATTGACGGTTTGTATGCCATTACTGGTGCAGAATGGATGATGGATATGAGTGGCGATGCCCCGGCTCCTGGAACGGTCGGCTTGATCGTTGGCCTCGTATCAATTATAGGCCTGTCTATTATCTCGGCTGTGTCGGGTGTTGGTCGCGGAGTTAAGTATCTTTCGAACCTGAACCTCGTTCTCTCTATTATCCTACTGATTACGTTCGTCATATTTGGCTCGTTCATTTTTGCCATGACGACATATGGGTCCGCTTTAGTGGATTATATGCTGCATTATATTTCATTGAGTTTTGGTGCTTTCGGGCTGATGTCTGCAGCGGATTTTAATGCGGCGATCCCGGCTGAGGCGAAACAGTACGCCGATGCGTTACGTAGTTGTGCTACGAACGCATGGGGTACATTTGCCGGTTTCAAATCAGGCCTGGAAGGTCAAGCTGCCAGTCTTTCGGACAGCGTTCTGATGTCTGTTTACGCTGCCGGGGAACCTGGCCGTCAGTTCGGATGGCAGGCTGGGTGGACCACCTTCTATTGGGCTTGGTGGATCGCCTTCTCACCGTTCGTTGGCTTGTTCCTGGCCCGCATTTCTAAAGGTCGCTCAGTCCGTGAGTTTATCATTGGGTGTGTACTTGCCCCGGCGCTTGTCTGCTTTGCCTGGATGACAATTCTTGGCGGCACGGCGATTGATCTGGAGCTGACCGGTGGAGCGAATGGAGCAATTATAGGTGTATCCAATACTTCGAAGCTCTTTGTGACCTTGGGTGAGATGATATCAGGCGGATTCCTGAGTGCGATAACAGTCATGTGTGTCGTGTTAATCATGACCTTCCTCGTTACTTCTGCCGACTCCGGAATTTTGGTGATGAGCACCATCATGTCCGGTGGGGCTCAGGAAACTAGCATCAAACATCGTATTGTCTGGGGCGTAATTATTACGCTTGTTATCGGGACTCTTCTGATCGCGGGCAAAACAAGCGGTAGTGCTGACCCAATGGAGGCATTGAAAAGTGCTATGATTATTGGGGCATTGCCGTTCACGATGGTTATGGGTTTGATGTGTGTCTCTCTTGGTAAAGCTCTTTACCGTGATGGACTACGTGACAAGCAGTCTGGCGATTAAGTAGACTTGCCTTATCCTCTAACGCCGCGTGCGTTAGAGGATGGGGAAACTGTTTAGACTTTTGGAGAGAGGTTTCTCCAAAGATTACGAATAGTGTTTGGGGTTGAGGAACTTTTTTACTTGGTCTCTTGTAGGCGACTGGCCCCGCGGTCGCCTAAAATTCTTACACTGAGCGAGAAAATAAAAGCATGACTGCCATACAGAAAAATATTCCGGAAGTCCCTTTACGCTCTCCCAAAACCGTAATGCGATTGGCACGCCTAGGATCATTTCATCAATGCCGTCTTTCATTTATGCGCACATTGTTGCGACGACTGAAGCGTGAGAAATGGGAGTTCGAGCGTCCGAAATTTGAGATCAATAATATCGGAGTCGGCGTTGCCATTTATACCGCCAAAGGCCCAATGCGCACATACAGCCTTGTTTGTTTCGCGCATGACCTGCCTCCGGAACAACGTTCCGACCGTGTTATTGCCGAAGCATGGGATTCTACTTTTGCCCTGTTCGACGGTGTGCCAGATTCCAGAGATATAGAACGTTTATCCCAAGACGTGCCAAAGCAGGAAGCCGGGCGGGTTACAAACCGCGAGATTTGCCTTTCTCGTGCCAATCGGTCCGGGCGCTTGTTTGAATATGTCATCGATTGTTTGTCCTCAGGTCAGCAACCGGATCGAGAACAAATCGATACGGTCGGATATGTGATGCGTACGACGGCCGTTTATGGCTCAGGTAAATTTGGTGCCGCCGATCACGAAGCGATTGCAGATCGGCCAGAATTCGCAGGCACATTTCAAGCTGAAATGCTGACAGTGTTCTTGATCAGGACTTTCGTGCTTGATCTTATTGAACACATGGCCCGTGAACGTGCCCCTGAAGTAGCGGTGCCTCTTGATCCGGCGTTGCGTCGGCAATTTGGTGTTGGTAATTCAACAGGGCTTGGCCTTGCACCGTTTATCGTTAATCATCCTGTGCTGTTAAACAACTGGATCGTTGCACGTGAAACAGCTTTAGCTCGTGTTCGTGCTTTGCCACAGGCCTGTGCTGCTGAGATCGACATGTTCCACAAAATGCTGTTTCGGGCGCAAACCAATGTCGATGATTGGCGGTCCACACACGAACTCCAAATTCAGAAACTTGCACTACTGAAGTCAGATTTGGATACTCTTTATAAACATCTCAATACAAATCCTTTCGAAGAAGAGTTCCCTTGGAATCGTTTGTATCAATGGGCTGAAGAGAACCTTTCTGCCGAAGGTCAAGAGCAACTCGTTTCATTGATGATGGAACCATATGGTGAAATTGTCGATGGTGTGACGTCGTGTATGGGTGCGGATGAGAGCGCGGCATTTCGCATTAATGGCGCGATGACGTTGGATGCGCTCAGCGATATTGTCGAAGACATATACGGGTGGGCACTCAAGATTGACTGGACTTCTCGCGATAACCTCGCTCGGGTTTGGTATGTTTCAGAGGAAAAGTTAGAGCCGCGCCTGGGTGAACGTTTTGAAGAACTTATCGAGCCATATGAACAACCCTTAGCACCTGGCCGTGACGTCGCCCGATTGTACAAAGATATTGCTGACTGGGATAAGAACGCAATCATTGCGGATTTCGTGTTACGCCACCCCGAACATCGCCATATTGTTCGCCGGGTTCAGATCGTCGCCAAGTATCCATACGCTGAAATTCAGGATAACACGATTGGATCGACTTTGGTTCCCATCGATCTTTTACGGTGCAAGCTTTCGTTTTTTGGTGCCACACATTTTGATCCACGCTCGGACAGATGGGTGCGTATCAACATGTTCAAGAACGCCCCATTTCCGCATGAACTGGCAAACGTTGATGTTGATGACTGGTCATATGCAACACCTTCAGAGAACCCCAGATGAGCTGCTCATTGTATGAGATCGAAGTTATGTGCAAGCGTGCTGCGCGAGGGGCCGGATTGCATTGGGGATACGCAGAGGAGGCTGGAAAGGCCGCCCGATGGCTTGCCGTTAACGGCTTTCCCGGTCCTGAAATGATGATTGAAGTTCTTACCTTTAATGAAGGCCGTAAGTTTGAAGCTATTGCCCCTATGTCTACAAGCGTTGTCTGGCATGCATCATCAGAGCTCTTGTGCCCTTTGATTTCTGGTGTCGCAATTTGTGACCGCGCAGCCGAAGTTGCAGCAGGTGTTGTGGTTAATCTTGGCCCGACGGTGCATCCGTTGTTGCTAGCCCCATTTGTTGCTGCTGCTGCGAAATATACAGATGTATTACTTGAGCTTAGTTGGAATGAAGTCGAAATCACGTTCGCGCCTACTCATTTTTCCATAATTGGGGACATCACTACGCTAAATATACGGCGAGTTGAAGCGGTGTGTTGCCAGCGGTCTTCGAAAGTATTGAAATCAGTGACGAAGAGAGAGCCAATGCAAGATGTCGACGAAGATATATGGAACAAGCTTAATATTCTTGCGCACCGCACGTTTGCTCCCGCTACTGAGGCTTCTCGGTTAGCTGGGGCCGGTGCTGGACTATCCGACATAAATTAAATAGCAGGAGCGACCCATGACCGAAGCGACGATTATGACACTTGATGAGATCGAAGATCTAGCCTTCCGGGCTTTGGTAGCTGCTGGAACATCTGAAAGTAATGCTCGTCCACTGGCCGAAGCAACGGCATCAACCGAGGCAGATGGCGTTGCAAGCCATGGCCTCGCCTATATCCCGATCTATTGCGAGCATGTTCAGTGTGGTAAAGTAGACGGCAAGGCTATGCCCGTCCTGACGCGCCCAACACCCGCAGTAATTACAGTCGATGCGGCAACAGGTTTTGCGCATCCGGCCATTGATCTTGGTTTTGACACGCTTTTTCCTGCAGCACGTGAGCAAGGCGTTGCAGCGCTCGCCATTCGCAATTCTTACAATTGTGGCGTGCTTGGGCATCACACTCGGCGGCTTGCAGCGGAAGGCTTCCTGGCTATTGGTTTTACAAATGCGCCGGCATCGATAGCACCTGTTGGTGGCCGTAGACCTGTTGTCGGAACCAATCCTTTCTCCCTAGCAGCGCCAAACGGTTCCGGTGGTGCAGAAGTGCTGATCGACCAGAGTGCAAGCGTCATCGCTAAGAGCGAAATCATGAAACACGCCCGAGAAGGATTGCCGATTCCGCCCGAATGGGCTCTTGATCCCGATGGTCGTCCGACGTCAGATCCTGAAATTGCACTCAAAGGGTCTATGGCCCCTGCGGGCGGATACAAGGGTGTTAGTGTGGCCTTGATGGTCGAGATTATGGCAGCAGCGATGTCCGGCGCCACATTGGGTGTCGATGCAAGCCCATTCTCTGGAACAAAAGGTGGGCCACCTAAAACGGGCCAATTCTTTCTTGTGATTAATCCACAAGTTACGTCTGGTGATTTATTTGCCGAGCGACTTTCATGCCTGGTCGGCGAAATGCGAGATCAGCCTGGAGTTCGTGTTCCAGGTGATGGCCGCGCAGCCGCACGGCGTCGAGCTGAACGTAAAGGTGTGGCAGTCAATCCGTCGATATTGGAGAAAATCGACGCATGGCTATAATGTGACATTAATCCAATGAATTCAGAAGAATTGCTCGATTATTTCAGATAAATTGAAATAATGACTAGATGGAATTAAAGCTTTCATTGCTAAGAGTTTTTGTTGCGGTTGCGGATACCGGTAATATCCAAGATGCGGCGGATCGGATGGGTCGATCGCCTTCTGCTATCTCAATGTCATTAAAGCAACTCGAAGAGCTTGTCGGCGGCACACTATTTGAAAGTGACCGGAAGAACCGAGTCACTGAACTGGGTAGATTCCTTCTAGAAACTGCAAGGGCACAGCTTACCAGTCACGACCGTGCCATGGCCTCTGTTCAAGCATTCGCCAACGGCGGGATCGGTCGGGTCGAGCTCGCCTGCGTTCCTTCAGTTGCCTCGCATCTACTCCCTGATGTCATAAAAGCGTTTACGGCTCAATGGGACCAGGTTGAGATGGACGTTCGTGATATTGATACAACGGCAGTTGTCCGTGCGATTGAACGAGGCACTGTTGAATTAGGCATTGCTGGACGCCCACGCGTCGGCATGGTTAGTTTTAAGCCTCTTTTCCATGATCGCTTACTTCTTGTTTGCCCTTTAGGCAACGCGCTCAATAAAGCGAAAAAGCGGGTCACTTGGAAAATGCTTGCCGATCAAGTCATTATTTCAAATGGCATTATGGCTGGTTATGATCATCCCGAGATTCAGGCGCTGGGCACCCGTGCTAATCTAATGGTTCGCAATACGACGTCGCTTTTGGCGCTGATAAAAGTTGGCGTTGGAGTCACTATTCTTCCGGAACTCGCGATCCCCCAAGAAATGACCGGGATAGAGGTTTTTCCTCTTGAGGATGAAAATCTGAAACGTGAAGTTGGAACAATTCGAAAAACAGATGTTCAATTATCTCCTGCGTCAAAGGCATTTATGAGTGTCTTCACAAAACTTGTTGAAGACCGCATTGATCAAAACGGCGCATGGCGATGTAGATTGCCTCAAAGGCGCACATGAAAATATTTACTAGATTGGATCCGCGATTACTTCAATATCAGTATCTTTTCTTTGCTCATATGTGCCCGCTTTCAATCACACACAGTCTTCGATGATAGCCGCGAGCGCATCAATACTGACGAGAAATCCTGAGATGGGAACGATAGAGATCGCATATTTCTTTGGCATATAGTTCTGTTTGAAGACAAACCAGCCGTTCTCCCAAGCAAAATACTACATATCCTAGTATTTGCCGCCCATCGTTGAAACCACTTCCAGCCCGTATACGATCATGACAATACTCAACCCAAAGATGACAAGCGTCCAAAACTGTTGAATAGCAAACGCAGCTTTGAGGGGTAGCCAAGAATACACTAGATCAAGGGCAATGTGATCCTTGTCTCGGTCAGTTAGCGCAAGAGCAAAAAAGACCAGCCAAATATTGCTGAGAACTGTCATGAGATATTTCAATACAGGGGGATCATCAAACACGTAGCGCATGGTGACGGTGTAGACTGTGAACACCTCCATTAAAAATAAAAGAATGCTACAAAAGGGAGTCAAAATCAGGGGGTGACAGAGATCATGTCGCCGTGGGGCGATGCGGTCTCGGAGTCCTAGATTTCCGCTTAGCCCATTTCAGAACCATCACGCCTCTACAGTTGATCAGCTATGGGTCATTAGCGGTCAGTAGGGTTCTTCTTCATTTGTCCTCTTTGACCTTGAAGCTGCCACTTTCCTTTCTCATTTAAACTTCGTGGTCTTTCCAACATAGAAGGAGAAAGACCATATTCTTTGTACGTAAAACAGAATCACTTAGGTCTCCGTGGAACAAGGGGCGAATAATAGGTCAAAAGCCACCTCTCAAACCAAAGCACGTTT
>DGOK01000107.1:0-35483 GCA_002389385.1 Rhodospirillaceae bacterium UBA4468
CCGGCTTAGAGCGCTTTTTTACTTCATAAAAACTGATTTTGAATCAACCATTTAAGATATCCGCTTTGGGCCTAACTGACAGGACGCATAACAATTCTTCAGAATCTTAATTTTGCCCCTAAAAGAATGAGACCGGATCAACATCAATTTGCACTCGGACTTTCTTCTGGATCGATGCACGGCGGACCCAATCTTTAACGATTCCCTGTACTTGCACGTCACGAGGCGCAGACAACAATAGCCGACGCCTATGTTTCCCTCGCAAAAGTGCCATTGGTGCAGGTGCTGGCCCTAAAACACGAATTCCATCCGGCCTTGGCGCGATACGCGCGAGATTCGCAGCCGTCGCATCAACATCTCTTTCATCACAGCCAGAAACAATTAAAGCAACAAGACGGCCAAATGGCGGCATGCTTGCCTGTTCACGCGCGTCACTTTCCGCCTTATTAAAGGTATCTCGGTCACCAGATAGCAATGCGCCCATCACTGCATGATCCGGCATATAGGTTTGTAGTATGACCTCGCCCGGGCGATCACCGCGCCCAGCTCTCCCTGCAACTTGATACAACAGCTGAAAGGTACGTTCCGCAGCACGGAATTCGCCACCTGTAAGACCTAAATCCGCATCAACGACGCCCACCAACGTCAATCCTGGAAAATGATACCCTTTAGCTACAATTTGAGTACCAATCACCAGATCGATTTCTTTTTCTTCAATTAGGCGCACCAATTCAGCGGCTTGTTTAGGGCCTTGCACCATATCACTCGCTGCAATAATTGTTCGAACATCTGGGAATAATATTTCGATTTCTTCTGCGAGCCTTTCGACGCCAGGCCCACACGGCACCATCGTGTCGGTGTCTTCGCAACTCGGGCATTTTTCTGGCAGCTTCGTTTGAAACCCACAATGATGACATTGTAAGTGGCCATGCTGACGATGCTCTACCAACCAAGCCGTGCAACGCGGACACTGAAGCCGGTGACCACATGTTCTACAGAGTGTTAAAGGGGCGTAACCGCGACGGTTGAGGAAAAGCATTGCCTGATCACCGGCATTGAATGTCTTTGTTAAAGCCTCGGTAAGCAAAGGTGACAGCCAGCATCCACGGGATGGGCCATCCTTGCGCATATCAACAACAGACAAATCAGCTAAATCTTGCCCACCATGCCTTGCAGGCAGTGACACTTCTTCATACCGCCCACGCGCGACATTCGTCACCGTTTCAAGAGATGGCGTCGCCGACACAAGGACTAATGGGATATCTTCAACGCGCGCGCGGACGACGGCCATATCGCGCGCATGATAAATAACCCCTTCTTCTTGCTTAAAAGAGCCATCGTGTTCTTCATCAACAACGATCAACCCCAAATCTGCAAATGGCAGAAACAATGCAGACCGGGCGCCAACAACAACGCGTACATCCCCATTGGCGACAGCTCGCCAGGTATCCCGGCGCTTTGCATGCGTTAGTTCAGAGTGCCACATGGCGGGTATTACACCAAAACGAGCTTCAAATCGCTCCAACCACTGCGCGCTCAACGCAATCTCAGGCAACATAACAAGAATTTGCTTATTTTTCTGAAGGGCACGTGCCAACGCTTCAAAATATACTTCCGTCTTTCCCGACCCCGGCACTCCATCGATCAATGTAACCTTGAACCCCTGCTGCACTAATGATGACAAAATTTCTGAAGCCCGTTTCTGATCGTCAGACAGTGTGACACCACCAAAATCCGGATCAGGAACTGGCCAATCGCTTGTGGCCGTCATATTCACGGCGATCAACGCATCCATATCAAAAAGCCCTTTTACGACAGACGCACCACATCCAGCCTCACGCGCGATATCCGCAATCGGCAAGGGAGGTGCTTCTTTCAAGAATGCGAGAACCTTGTCTCGGGCTTTGGTCGAACGGATTTCAGGCAATACCGATGCCAACGTATATCCCTTAGTTGGCTTCGGTGGATCAAGGGCATCCGGCACGCTTAAAGCCATTCGAAGGACTGCCCCTTGAGGATAAAGGGTATACGCAGCGACCCAATCCACGAGTTTTACCAAGGCAGGTGGCAACGGTGGCGTTTCACGAGGGCCATCAATTGAGCGTAATTTTTTAGGATCAACATCACCAGATGCCTGGCCCCAGATAACGCCGGTTGCACGGCGCGAACCCAATGGGACATTAACAATATCGCCTACTCGATAATGATCTTGGGGCCCGACGAGATAATCATAAGGCCCTGCCAACGGCAACGGCAGCAGAACAGCCACGGTTGAC
This sequence comes from Rhodospirillaceae bacterium UBA4468, assembly GCA_002389385.1. Classification (GTDB taxonomy): domain Bacteria; phylum Pseudomonadota; class Alphaproteobacteria; order Rhodospirillales; family Casp-alpha2; genus UBA4479. The sequence continues at coordinate 2,277 of DGOK01000107.1, forward strand.
CCTGGGTCAAAACTCAATGGTTTAGGCGTTTCTGATTTTTCTGCGATCAAAGGTTTTTCCTGCATTTCTTATTTATTAAGGCGAAATTCGGTATAATGAAATGATTCGCACACTGGGCACGTGAATACTGGGAAAAATAATGAACATAAAAAGTACTGACGTATTAGATTCTGACGGCTGTGAAGTCGAAAACTTAAAACCTGATGATGTCGCAACTTTCTTGATGAACAATCCAGGTTTCTTCTCTGAACATCCAGATGTTCTTGATTGCATCGATCTGCCGGACCGATTCGTCGCCGGTGGGGTTGTCGATTTTCAGCGCTATCAATTACAGCGCCGGGATAGCGAGATCAATGAACTGCGCACCTGCGCACAAGATGTTATTGAGACGAGCCGCAGTAACATGTCGATCCAAACACGGACACATGCTGCTATTTTGGCAATGCTCCACGCTAACACCTTGCAACAGCTATACAGGATCGTATCCGATGATCTACCCGTCTTGCTTGATGTAGATGTCGCGATTGTAGGCTTCGAGCCTTCCGATGATAACAATGTTTCAGTCCTCAGTGAATACCTGCGCACATTACCGCCGGGAACAGTTGACGCGATTGTTGGTACGGATCAGGACGTTCACTTGTATCGAGAGTTTTGGGATGATGGGATTGTATTTGGCAGTGCCGCCGGACTTGTTCAATCGGCAGCGATTTCACGCATAAAGCCAGGTGTCGCCATGCCAAATGGCCTCATTGCACTCGGCGCACGAGACGACACATTTGCACCCAGCCAAGGCACAGAATTATTCTCGTTCTTAGCACGCGTCGTCGAGGCATCCGTTATGAGGCTTTCTGGCGCAGAACCTTGATCGGCCTTCCTGTCCAACCCGCACTTGCAAACGCTTTGAGCGATTGGCTGTCTTGGCTCGCTCATGAGCGTCGGTTATCGAACCGAACTGTCGACGGTTATCAACGGGATGTCTCAATCTTCATGAGGTATATAGAACGCCGACTTGGGTTTAAGCCTGGAATTGAAGATCTAGCGGGCCTACGCAGAGATGACTTATGGGCATTTCAAGCGGAGCGCCAAGCCGATGGATTAACAGCCGTTTCAATGGCACGAGGGCTTAGCTCTCTCCGAAGTTTATTCTCATTTTTTGATAAACGGGGCATTTGTAATAACGCGGCCGTCATGGCGATTGAAACACCTCGTCTCCCCCGCACAGTGCCAAAACCTTTATCCGTCGAAGATGCATTCGAGACTTTGGATGCGGTTGAAGACCTAGCCTTGGAGCCCTGGCACGGAAAACGAGACCGCGCACTGTTTGCTCTTTTATATGGATGTGGGTTGCGTATTGGTGAAGCGCTTGGACTGTCGCCTCGCGATATTGAAGGTTTCGATCGAATCATTGTATCTGGTAAAGGCAATAAGCAGCGCGTTGTCCCATTGCTCAAAAGCGTTGCTCGTGAACTACAGGCTTATCTTGAAATTTGTCCGTATACACTTGATGCAGATGGCCCATTATTCCTGGGTGCGCGTGGCAAACGTTTAAACCCTGCTGTTGCGCAACGCCGCATGCGCGACGTCCGTACATTGTTGGGCCTAAGCGATACTGCAACGCCCCATGCACTGCGTCATAGCTTTGCCACGCACCTTCTATCAGGTGGTGGTGATTTGAGAACTATTCAAGAATTGTTGGGGCATGCATCGCTGTCGACGACACAAAGATATACCGAAGTTGATGGCGAAAGATTGCAAGCCGTGCACGCGGCGGCCCATCCCCGGGCGCATCGTCGGAAAACGAATTAAGACGAATAGTGAACCGCTGCGCGATAAAACAGCAAGCCGGTCAATGCAGAGACAATGACAACAATTATCGCAAGATCATAACCACCGGCTTCCCATAACAATGACCCTGCTACGGGTGCCGCTGCCCAGGCTAACAAGTATGGCACCGCAACCGCACCACTGATCGCGCCAAAGTTTTGTGTCCCAAGGATTTCCTTTGTAATGACTGGGCGCATGATACTTGTCACGCCATGGCCGCTTCCCTGCAAAATAACAAATGCGACCACCAGAGCAGGCACAACAGCAGAAAAATAGAGCGCTGCGCCAGCGCAAGCGACGCCAACAAAACATGCTGACGTAATGGCATGACTACTCACACGTCTCTCGGCTGCCATCATGGCGAGCCTTCCAGCAACTTGCATCGGCCCAATCATCGATGCCGCCAAAACTGCCGCATCTCCTGTTAGTCCACGATCAGTGAGTATAGGTAGAATATGATTGATAATGACTCCGTGGTTGCAGCCAAGCATCGCAAACCCGATGGCTATGAACCAGAACGCAGGCTTTGACAGAACTCTGCGAATATCAAACGTTGATGAGTGCGTTTCCTTCGTTTCATCATCACGAGCCGCGTTTTCTTTTTGATACTCTTTTTCAAGAAAACTTGTCGCATGCCAGACAAGCGGTACACCAACAAATGCAACGAGTCCCGCCATTGTCCATATGGCAGCATGCCAGCCATAAGTATTTGATATCGCATTAGAAAGCGGAAATGAGAGTGTGCCGGCGAGACCTGCAAAGAGCGTCACCAGTGTGATATCTCGCCTAGCATTGTCGCCGCGCGTTCGAGTTATTAGCGAGAAACAAGTTTCATAAAGACATCCACCCAGGCATGCCCCAACACCCAGCCATATTGCCCCAAACATCCAGACAGAGTTCGCAAACGGCAATAACGCCACTAACGCAGCACCTATCAGAGCCGCAAACGTAAGAACCTTAGGCCCATTGCCACGATCAATTTGCCGTCCTGCGATAGGTGCAAATATTGCCGCCATCAAGATTGCGCCCGTAAACGCCATCGTTATTTGTGTCTTTGGCCAAGGTTCTGCAGCCTCCCATTGAACAAGCAGGGCTGCAAAAATATAATAAAGTCCTGCCCAATAAATAGTTTCGCCAATCGCAAGAAATATAATGGCGCGTCGAGCTGTCATCTCACTTCCTTGTCTTCAAACAACAAACACTTGATAACCTAAACCCGCCAACGTGCCGCCGACTAAAGCTAGTCCAATATAAAGCATGAATAATGGACGTTTCACTAAGGCAAAGACAGCAATAGCTGCAGGTATACTGGTTACACCCCCAGAGACAAGGAATGCCATTCCAGCACCCGGGCTCACACCCATACCAATCAAACCATCCACAAGAGGTAATGCGGCGTACCCATTTAAGTATGCAGGCACACCAACGATGACCGCCGTTGGGATTGCCCACATGCTGTTCGCACCGAGGGCATTCGCTATCATATCTGCGGGCACATAAGTAAGCATCATACTCTCAAAGAAGAACGCGATCGTTAGCCACTTACCTAAAAACAAGCTCGTGGTCAGGGCTTCATTTCGCATTGTCTTCACACGTGCGCTATCAATCCAGAATTTCCAAACCACTTCTTGAGGTGCCCGAACACTGGATGCACCGCAGCCACCATTCCCAATTCCTTCTCTGAGAGGGTCTTGAAGCAATCCAGCATTCTGCATTCCCCAGGTCACATACCCACCCATCAAGCCAATGCCGACTGCAGCGATAGTCTTGGCGATGGCGAATGGAAGACCTAAAGTTGCCGACGTTAAAATAAACATTGATGGGTCCATAATCGGAGAAGCTAACCAAAAAGCCATAACCGCCGGTAGCGGCACTCCCATCGCCAGCAACGCTGCAATCAATGGGATGACGCCACATGAACAAAAGGGTGAGAGCCCCCCAAACAACGCCGCAGCTACAATCATGAAACCTAACCGCCCAGAAAACACGTGGGCGATTAAGCCGTCCGCGCCTGATGCTTTTGCATAAGCCGCCAAGCCGATTGCTAAACCTAAGAACGGGGCTATTTGCACTAGATTTTGTAGAACAAATTTAAGTGTTTCAGGAACTTGTGCCGTATCTGCAAACAACAACACAATGAATAGAACGCCTGTCACCGTTACTGCCATATTATTTTTGAGCGTAAAATAGATGCGCTTCAAAATATGGTCATTAGCACTCGGTTTGGCTGGACCACAGCACGACGATGTATCGGCATTGGTTGGCTCAATCGTTGTTTCACTCATCAGTCGACGTCCCTGGCTCAAGGCCTTTGCAACAGCTTTCGGTTAAAAAGGATATCAAATCTTGCATGGTGGCATAATCGGCGCGGGTCGTTAAAACGCGACCATCACGTTGCTGATGCGCCAAACCCGCACGGGTCAGTGCCTGCACATGGTGCGATAACGTTGACGCAGGTATTCCAAGTTCATCCTGAAGAATACCCACTGGCGCCCCATCATCTCCCGCACGTACTAACGCACGAAACAATTGTAGGCGCGTTGGGTGCCCAAGGGCAGCAAAGCAATCGGTGGCAGTAATTTCATCCATAATGATTTTATAATACGATGATTATAAAATTACAACTATATTTCTAGTATTATCGAAATGATGTTTATTTAAAAAACTATCGACACTTGGAAAGTGTGTTCCCTCGATCATGAACCATCCTTTCTTGGGAAATAGACGACTTCAATTTTGTTGCCATCCAAATCACGAATGAACGCACCAAAGTATTTTGTCATTGTCGCTTGTCGTAAGCCGGGCGCCCCATCACAACGGCCACCATGAGAGATGGCGGCATCATGAAAGGCCATCACCGCTTCGTTTGTTGGAGCACGAAGGCAAATATGGTTGCCTGGATTCTCCTCAACAATCCTCATATCAGCGCGGAGATTCAACCAGAATTCTGGGTATTTTTTCCCAAAACCGATTGCGGTTTCACGGTCCACTAATCTCAACAGACCAAGGGGAGTCAAAACGGTTTCGTAATAATCACCGCTCGCCTTTATATTGCGAACGGCAATTGATACGTGGTCAATCATGCTGTCGCATTCTCATTGATCTGAGAATCCCTAAATATGAATGGCGCGTCCATCAACACTAAGCGCTGCTTCCTTAACAGCTTCGGGTAGCCCCGGATGACCGTGACAAATCCGCGCAATATCTTCAGCACTACCACCGAACTCCATCACATTGACGACTTCTTGAATCAAATCGCCACCTTGAGGCCCAATGATATGGCACCCAAGGACGCGGTCCGTTTCCGTATCTGCGAGGATTTTGACAAATCCGTCCGCATCCGCATTGCAGCGTGCACGAGAGTTAGCCGAGAATGGGAACTTACCAGACTTATACTTCACGCCCGCTTCCTTGAGCTGCTCTTCTGTTTTTCCAACAGAGGCGACTTCTGGGTGAGTATAAACGATACCAGGGATGGAGCCGTAATCGATATGGCCTGTTTGCCCCGCCATAATTTCAGCGCAAACTACACCTTCGTCTTCAGCTTTGTGTGCCAACATCGCGCCACCGATCACGTCGCCAATAGCATAAATACCCTCAACGTTAGTTTGGAAGTCATCGTCAACTTTGACAAAACCACGATCTAATATTTCAACACCGACTTTATCCAACCCGAGACCATCTATATATGGGCGGCGACCAATCGCAACCAAGACAACATCAGCCTTTAACTTCTCAGCTTTACCGCCTTCGCTCGCCTCCATCGTCAGTGTGACACCAGCCTTCGCTTTCTTCGCACCGGTGACTTTCGTCTTCATCTTGAATTTGATGCCCTGCTTTTCCAGCAGTCGCTTCATTTGCTTGGAAACTTCACCATCCATACCAGGAAGCGCGACATTTAAGAACTCAACGACCGTGACCTCAGCCCCAAGTCGACGCCAGACAGAACCAAGCTCTAGACCGATGACACCCGCGCCAATCACAACCATTGATTTAGGCACTTTACCCAGTTCGAGTGCACCCGTTGACGTAACAATCTGCTTTTCATCAACATCAACGCCTTTTAGCGGTGTTGATTCAGAGCCCGTCGCGATAATGATATTCTTGGTTTTAAGGACCTTTTTCTTCGCTCCTTTACCAGATGGCTTGACCGTAACTTCACCAGCCGCAGTAATCACACCCTCACCAATCACATAATCGATCTTGTTCTTTTTCATTAAGAACTCGATCCCACCTGTGAGATCTTCGACAACCTTGTCCTTACGACCAATCATCGTTTTTAGATCAAGTGATACTTGAGCCTTGATACCGTGGCTTGCAAATTCATGCTCAGCCATTTCGTAATGATGAGACGACTGCAGCAAAGCTTTTGAGGGGATACATCCAACGTTGAGGCAAGTGCCACCCAAACGACCGCGCTTTTCAACGACAGCCGTCTTCAAGCCAAGCTGAGCCGCACGAATAGCAGCCACATAGCCGCCGGGGCCACCACCAACAATTACAACATCATAAGTATCACTCATAAATTTACTCCCCGATCCTCAATTTTAAAACCGCCCGCCACGCTGACCTTCTTCCCAACTGCTAGTCTTTGCAGCCTTCATAAGATCAATATCAGCGCCAGCATGCGGGCTGCGAGGTCGCCACCTCAAAAAAAGTTTCACAACCTGAACCATTCCGAAAACAAAGCCTACAAATACAAACAGAACAATGATTTCAAATGTCGACATGAAAGTTTGCTGCTACACATCCAACATAATGCGTTGTGGATCCTCAATTAGATCCTTCATCCGGACGAGGAACGAAACTGCTTCACGACCATCGACAATCCGGTGATCATAGCTCAGTGCCAAGTACATCATGGGACGAATTTCAACTTTATCACCAACAGCCATAGGACGTTTCTGAATTTTGTGCATACCAAGAATAGCTGATTGCGGGACATTCAAAATCGGCATTGAATTCAATGAACCAAAGACACCACCGTTTGAGATCGTAAATGTGCCACCCATCATGTCATCCATGCCGAGCTTACCGTCACGGGCACGGCGACCAAAGTCAGATATTGCGCCTTCAATCTCAGCAAACCGCATCTCATCGGCATCTTTCAGAACCGGCACAACAAGACCATTTGGCGTACCAACAGCAACACCGACATTATAGAAGTTCTTGTAGATTAGCTCTTCGCCATAGATTTCAGCGTTGATCGCAGGCCATTCTTTAAGTGCAATCACAGCTGCACGTACGAAGAAGGACATAAAGCCCAGACGTACGCCGTGCTTCTTCTCAAAGTTATCTTTGTATTCGGACCGAAGTTCCATAGCCGCGCCCATATCAACCTCATTCCAGGTTGTGAGCATTGCAGCTGTATTTTGTGCCTGCTTAAGACGCCCAGCGATAACTTTACGAAGCTTCGTCATTTTGACGCGTTCTTCGCGCGGATCTTCTGGGCGAGGTGGTAATTCAGCCGACGGTGTAAAGCCACGCGAACTCTGTGCCGATTGCGCAGGTGCAGTTACAGCACGCCTTTTCGCCGAACCATCTTCCATTGCTTTTAGAACATCGCCCTTGATTACACGATCATCAGGCCCGGTCCCTTTAATAAGAGATGCATCCAGATCGTTGTCATCGACAAGCTTTCGAACAGCCGGTGACAGTGGTGGACGATTGGCCGTTACAGGAGCTGGTTGTGCTGCTGCAGGTTGAGCCGCAGATGCTGGTGGCGGCGGAGGCGAGGCTTTTGGCTCTTCTTTTGCCGCAGCAGGTGCAGGCGCTTCAGCCTTTTCTTCTGCAGGAGGCGGCGCAGATGCCGCAGCGCCTTCGGCACCTTCATCCAATGTTGCTAAAAGTGCACCAACGCCGACGTCTGATCCTTCAGCTGCAACGATGTCTTTTAATGCACCCGCAGTTGGCGAATTCACTTCTATTGTAACTTTGTCAGTTTCTAGTTCACAGACAGCTTCATCCAGCGCGACAGCGTCGCCTGGTAGCTTAAACCACTTGGCAACTGTTGCTTCGGTAACAGATTCCCCAAGTGTCGGGACTTTGATTTCAATAGCCATGTTATCGTTCCTCGATCTATATCTGGGTCATCAATTATTTACGCGCAGCTTTTTTACTTGCAGGCTTCTTGGCCGCAGGTTTCTTCGCTGCAGCTTTTTTAGGAGCCGCTTTCTTTGCTGGCGCTTTTTTCGTTGTAGTTTTTTTTGCCACGGCCTTTTTAGCTGTGGCTTTCTTCGCCGCAGGTTTAGCCGATGACTTTACGGCACGACCTGATGTTTTAGCACCACGGCTGTGAACCGTTAGAGCATCATCAACAAGCGCCGCCTGCTGGGCAGCATGTTTACTCGCAAGACCCGTAGCAGGTGCTGCAGCTGCATCACGACCAGCATATCGGACAACAATCTCCGAATGCCCCATATTACGCAGATGGTCTTCAAGCGGCTCGCGAATATATGTCCAACTTCCCATATTCCGAGGCTCTTCCTGACACCAAACAACCCGTGCATTGGGGAAGCGTGAGAGTTCATTCTCAAGAGCTTTTTCTGGATATGGATAAAGCTGTTCAACGCGTAGGATATATACATCTTTGATCCCACACTTATCTCGTTCTTCAGCAAGATCGTAATAAACTTTACCTGAACACAACACGACTTGCTTGATCTTATTGTCAGCAACAAACTCACCTTCATCCCAAAGAACGCGATGGAAGCTTGTTCCTTCAGCCATCTCTTCAATCTTAGAAACCGCCCGCTTGTGACGGAGAAGTGATTTTGGCGTCATCAAGATCAAAGGTTTTCTGAATTCACGATGAATTTGCCTGCGAAGGACATGGAAATAGTTAGCCGGTGTCGTGCAATTGCAAACCTGCATATTGTCTTCGGCACACGATTGTAAGTATCTCTCCATACGTGCTGATGAGTGCTCAGGTCCCTGACCTTCGTAGCCGTGCGGCAACAGCATAACCAATCCACACATGCGCAACCACTTCGCTTCACCAGACGTAATGAATTGATCAATAATAACCTGTGCACCATTTGCGAAATCACCGAATTGTGCTTCCCAAAGAACCAACATCCCTGGCTCTGCAAGCGAATAGCCATACTCAAAGCCAAGAACACCAGCCTCTGAAAGTGGGCTGTTCAGCACCTCGTATGGCGCCTGGCCAAACCTAAGGTTATTCAATGGGGTATGACGATTTTCGTTCGCTTGATCGACTAAAACCGAATGACGCTGAGAGAACGTTCCACGCTCAGAATCTTGTCCCGATAGACGAACAGGGTGCCCTTCAAGTAATAGCGTCCCAAAGGCAAGGGCTTCGCCGGTCGCCCAATCAATACCTTCACCCGTTTCGATCATCTTCCGTTTGTTATCTAACTGGCGAACAATCTTAGGGTTGGCATTAAAGTTATCAGGTGTGCTTGTTAAGCCCGCCCCAACTTCGAGCAATCGCTCCAGAGGGACACCCGTTAAACCGCGGCGATCTTCACCTGAAGCGACAGACATTCCAGCCCACGCACCGTCCAGCCAATCTGCTTTATTGGCTTTGTAGCCACCCGCTGCTTCAAAGGCTTCTTCAAGGTAGGTTTGAAAAGCTGCATTTTCGCTATCAACCTCGTCTTGAGTCATGACGCCTTCATGCACCAACTTCTGGGAATAGATTTCCCGTGTTGTTGGGTGTGCGCCAATTTTCTTATACATCAGTGGCTGTGTGAACATAGGCTCGTCACCTTCATTATGGCCGTGGCGGCGATAACAAATCATGTCAATGACAACATCCTTTTTGAATTTCTGACGATATTCCGTCGCAATTCTTGATACGTGAACAACAGCTTCAACATCATCAGCGTTCACGTGAAAAATTGGAGCGGCCACCGTCTTTGCGACATCCGAGCAATACGGTGATGAACGTGAATGCTTCGGATTTGTCGTAAAGCCAATCTGGTTGTTGATGATGATATGGATTGTACCACCCGTCTGATACCCCTTTAGACCAGATAGATCCAAAGCTTCAGGCACCAGGCCTTGGCCAGCAAATGCTGCGTCACCGTGCAGCAATAACGCCATAACTTTTTCGCGGTCACCGTCGTTTTTCTGGCGCTGCTTTGCACGCACCTTGCCTAAGCAAACTGTATTCACACATTCCAAATGCGATGGGTTCGCTGTCAGCGACAAATGAACCGAGCGACCATCAAACACGCGATCAGAAGACGATCCCAAATGATACTTCACATCTCCTGAACCACCAACATCTTCTGGCTTAGAAGAGCCGCCTTTAAATTCATGGAAGATCGCCTGGAAAGGCTTCGACATTACGTTGGCGAGCACGTTGAGGCGACCACGGTGTGCCATCCCCAAAACAATTTCTTCAACGCCAATCTGCGACCCACGCTTAAATATCTGCTCCATCGCTGGAACAAGGCTTTCGCCACCATCAAGGCCAAATCGCTTTGTGCCCGTAAACTTCTTATCCAGAAACTTCTCAAAACCTTCGGTTTCAACAAGACGGTTTAATATTGCTTTCTTACCCATTGTCGTGAAATCAGGCTGATTTCTAATGCGTTCGATACGCTCTTGAATCCAAGACTTCTCATCTGGGTCCTGAATATGCATGAACTCAACACCGATTGAGCCACAGTATGTTTTCTCGAGGACACGCATAATATCGCGCAACGTCGCCTGCTCGAGACCCAATACATAATTGATAAAGATTGGACGATCCAAATCTTTATCTTGGAAACCGTATGATAGAGGGTCGAGTTCAGGGTTTTCTGATTGTTCCTGCAGACCAAGCGGGTCCAACTTCGCTCGCAAATGCCCGCGCACTCGGTAAGCGCGGATCAGCATCAGAGCGCGGATACTATCGAGTGTCGCCTCACGAACTTGGCGTCCATTTGTCATTGGCTGCGCATACTGGTTTTGAGCGCTAGCTGGCTGCTGTCCCGCAGTCATTTGTTCAGACAAGGTCTCGAGCGACCCTTGGCCTAAGACACTCGCATCCGAAGGTGCCCAAGATGCACCACGAATTTCTGCAGATAACTCTGTCGCATCATCTGCGAGCTCAGCAAAGAACTCTTGCCAGCGCTGATCAACAGAATGTGGATCATCAAGATACCGTTCATAAAGCTCAGCAACGTAAACCTGGTTACCTGAAAACAGAAACTGTGTCGGGTCCATTCCGTCCATATGCATCGCGCCTGCTCGGCGCCTCCCTACTCTTTGTTTTGCTGATCCTTTATATGCTGCCTGGATCAGCTCGTTTTTCAATGACCCTGCTTGAGCAAGATCTTATTGCCTCAACCTGTTTTCGCCAAAATATCTTCAGATGAATGATCTGTTGGTTGGGGCGTCATCGTTAATACGGTCACGCCGGTTGGTGCGTTGAATTGATGCCAACACCCGCGTGGTACAACAGTGACCATACCAGCCTTCATTTCAAGGACTACAGGCACTTGCTCTTGAATAATTGTTAATTGAGTTTCACCGCCAATAACCTGCACGAGCTCATCCCCGTTTGGGTGACGCTCCCATGCACTCTGACCTTCAAAACTACCGGTGAACACAGCACCATTTTCAGTCGTTGCAATCGTTGCAAATGCCGCCGCCGCTTCCGCGCCTTCAGTTTCAGGGGTTCGCCCCTTTAACAAAGGCAAGGACGCGACGGTTGCATTGATATCAAAAGCCTTAAGCGTCATTCCGAAGCTTATCCCTTAAGGGCTTTCAACATTGTTTCACCTATACCAGCGGGGCTGTCAGTTACAAAGATACCCGCTGATTTCATCACTTCAATTTTATCTTCGGCGCCACCTTTGCCACCCGAGATAATGGCACCAGCGTGACCCATACGACGGCCAGGAGGCGCTGTTAATCCAGCGATAAAGCCAACAACCGGCTTCTTGGTCTTGCTGTCTTTAAGTAATTGAGCACCATCTTCTTCAGCTGATCCGCCAATTTCGCCAATCATGACAATGCTTTCTGTTTCGTCGTCGCCCAAGAACAACTCAAGGCAATCGATAAAGTTGGTTCCATTAACAGGATCACCTCCGATACCGATACATGTCGTTTGGCCCAAACCAACAGCCGTTGTTTGTGCAACTGCCTCATACGTCAATGTACCCGAACGCGAAACAATACCAACAGAGCCTTTACGGTGGATATGGCCTGGCATAATACCAATTTTGCATTCACCTGGCGTAATCACACCTGGGCAGTTTGGCCCAATAAGGCGGGTCTTTGATGTTTCCAGCGCACGTTTGACGCGGACCATATCAAGGACAGGAATACCCTCGGTAATACAGACAGCCAATTCAACTTCGGCATCAATAGCTTCAAGGATTGCGTCAGCTGCGAACGGAGGCGGCACGTATATAACCGAAACGATGGCGCCCGTTGTGTCGACAGCTTCAGCGACGGTGTTATAAACAGGCAAATCCAAGTGAGTTGTTCCACCTTTACCTGGCGTCACACCACCAACCATCTTTGTGCCATATGCAATGGCTTGCTCTGAATGAAACGTGCCTTGCGCGCCAGTGAAACCCTGACAGATGACCTTCGTCTCTTTATTTACAAGTACGGACATCAGGAGGCCTCCTTCACGGCTTTGACAATTTTCTCGGCGGCATCACTAAGATTGTCAGCTGAAATAATAGGAAGACCACTATCTGCCATGATCTGCTTCCCTTTCTCGACGTTCGTGCCTTCGAGACGAACCACTAACGGTACAGAGATATTCACCTCTTTAGCCGCAGCAACAACACCCTCAGCGATCACATCGCATCGCATGATACCACCAAAGATATTCACAAGAATACCTTCGACATTGGGATCAGCTAGAATGATTTTGAAGGCTTCAGTGACACGCTCTTTTGTTGCGCCACCACCGACATCAAGGAAGTTCGCTGGTGAACTGCCGTACAACTGGATGATATCCATTGTTGCCATCGCCAGTCCTGCACCATTGACCATGCAGCCAATTGAACCATCAAGCTTGATGTAATTTAGTTCATGCTTGGCTGCTTCAAGTTCAGCTGGTTCTTCTTCGTCTTCGTCACGCATTTCTTCAACGTCTGGGTGGCGATAAAGCGCGTTGTCGTCGAAGTTAACTTTTGCATCCAGTGCGATCACATCACCTGATCCCGTAACCACCAATGGATTGATTTCAACCATCGAACAGTCGAGGTCATTGAACGCCTTGTAGAGCGCCATGATAAACTTTGATGCTGACTTAACCTGAGCACCCTCAAGGCCAAGTGCAAAAGCAATCTGACGTGTATGGAAAGGCATGATCCCTGTCACTGGGTCAACGGCAACCTTTATGATCTTCTCAGGCGTTGCATGGGCAACTTCTTCGATCTCCATGCCACCTTCTGTCGAAGCCATAATCGTCAAGCGCGAGGTTTCGCGGTCCAACAGCATTCCAAGGTACAGTTCACGGGCGATATCGCAGCCTTCTTCGATATAAAGGCGCTTTACTTCTTTGCCCGCTGGTCCCGTCTGTTTAGTAATCAGCGTATGACCAAGCATTTCTTCGGCATTCGTGCGAACTTCGTCAACAGACTTAGAAACGCGAACGCCGCCTTTGCCGTCAGGCTTACCTTCAAAACGCCCAGCACCCCGGCCACCAGCGTGAATTTGCGACTTAACAACGCAAATGCCTCCGCCTAATTCTTCGGCAGCTTTCGCAGCCTCATCAGCTGTATACGCAACATGCCCTTTCGGAACCGCAACGCCATATTTTGAGAGCAACTGCTTGCCCTGATATTCGTGAATATTCATGACCTGTCCCCGTTTTATCCGCCCCCAGTTTACCCGGGAGCGGTGTTTATCTTGGCCTACCTTTAAGTCTTACTTTTTTTGCAGCTTTTTTCGCAGGCGACTTCTTAGCCGTAGTCTTTTTAGCAGGAGCTTTTTTTGCTGATGCTTTTTTCGCTGGAGTGTTTTCTGCTGCTTTCTTGAGGTTGTTTGTTGTCGTCATCAAATCCTGAACAGCCTTTATAGATTTTTTAAACATGGCACGCTCAGTTGCATCAAGCTTGATCTCAACAATACGCTCGACACCCTTGGCACCAATCACCGTTGGCACACCAACGTACATACCTTTAACGCCGTATTCGCCGTTCAAATAAGCTGCACATGGAAGCACACGTTTTTTATCTTTAAGATAACTATCAGCCATCGCAACAGCAGAAGATGCTGGGGCGTAGAATGCAGAACCAGTTTTCAAAAGTGAGACAATTTCGCCGCCGCCCATCCGGGTGCGTTGAACGATATCATCCACCTGCTTTTGAGTGATCCATTTCATCTTGATTAAATCTGGAAGTGGGATACCTGCAACTGTTGAGTAACGCACAGAAGGCACCATTGAGTCGCCATGGCCACCCAACACAAACGCCGTTACGTCTTCGACAGATACGTTCATGGCATCAGCCAAGAAATACTGGAACCGCGCGCTATCAAGAACGCCTGCCATACCAACGACTTTATTGTGCGGCAATCCAGAAGCATTGCGCAAAATCATAACCATCACATCAAGCGGGTTCGTGATACAGATAACAAATGCTTTAGGGGCATACTTTTTAATGCCTGCACCTACTTGCTCCATCACACTTGTATTAATGCCAATCAAATCATCACGGCTCATACCTGGTTTACGAGCAACGCCAGCCGTCACGATAATGACATCAGCACCTTTGATTGCACTGTAGCTTTTTGCACCGGACATGGCGCTATCAAAACCTTCAACAGGTGAGCTCTGAGCGATATCAAGAGCCTTACCTTGTGGGATGCCGTCAGCGATATCGAATAATACGACGTCACCAAGTTCTTTTAGTCCAATGAGATGCGCGAGCGTGCCGCCAATATTTCCTGCACCAATCAGCGCAATTTTATTTCTTGCCATTAATCCGTTCCTGTAGCGTTTCTATGAATGTCATTGAGCTCTTATTAAGCCCGTATTATTGATTCGTAACGCCTTTACTAAATCAGAGCAAGGATTCCCACGTTTATTGGACCATTAAGTCCATAATTTTTACGCGTCAATTATCAACACGTATGTATAAGCGTGATGCTGATGCTTAAACGCTCTCTCGGAGAGCAAACGTAAACAGTGCTGAGATGCAAATGAATGCAGCAGCAACGCCCAAGCATCCCGTCAATCCTGCTGCCTGATATGAAAGACCTGAGAGCAATGTACCAAGCAATCGACCAGCCGCATTGGCCATGTAATAGAAGCCTACATTTACACTCACACCATCGTGCTTAGAGAACGCAAGAATAAGGTAAGAATGAATCGCCGAATTTACGGCGAACACGATACCAAACAATGCCAAATTGCCGACCAGCAACATGCCTGGGTCCACTTCCAGATGAAGCCCCACCACAATCACGATGGGGACAACAAAAAGTAATACGATCCAGAATTTCGCTGAACGTATTTCAGCACTTTGACCGTCCAAGGATCGTAGAGTCAATTTCGGCGCGATGGCTTGCACGAAACCATAGCCGATAACCCAGCATGCCATGAAGGCGCCGACCTCGTGGAAACTCCAACCAAGCTGGTCATACAAAAAAACAGGAACGCCCACGACAAACCAAACATCACGCGCCCCGAAAAGAAAGACGCGCGCTGCAGACAATAGATTAATGGCCCTGGATTTAGTGAACACTTGCGAGAATTTCGACTTCTTACTGGCCCTGCCAATCGTAGGATTAACCGTAATACTTGAGACCACTAGAATCGCAAGAAGGAACCCAGCCATAATCCACAAGGATGGCTGAAATCCAAAGATCGACAGCAACAATGCGCCTACAAAAAAACCTACGCCTTTGACTGCATTCTTAGACCCAGTCAGCAACGCTACCCATTTGTACAACGCGCCAGGCGTATCTTTTGGCACAATCAGTTTTATCGCACTTTTGGAGCTTATCTTCGTAAGATCTTTGGCTATACCAGAAAGCCCCTGCACACCAAGGACGAAAATCACTGACTGAGTGGTTGGCCAACTCTGATCTAATCCGCTGAGCACGCATAAGGCTATAATTTGAAATGTAAGACCTGAGGTCAGGGTGAGTTTTAGCCCGTAGCGACTTGCAATCCATCCACCATAAGTATTTGTGACAATCCCCATGAACTCGTAGATCAAAAACAACATCGCCAGTTGAAACGGCGTGTAACCAAGCGCGTGAAAATGTAGCAGCACCAACATTCGCAGGGCACCATCGGTGAGCATAAACCCCCAATATGCAGCAGTGACACTAGCGTAATTACGAATATCGAGCATAAAGCTTGGTTACCATTAGATAGATCACATTATCTTTGAATAGAGAGAGCGACCTTTTCACTTAATTCATACAGGCGATGCGCATAACCCATCTCTTTGTCATACCATGCCAGAATCTTTACCTGCGTTTTGTCCGTCACCATTGTTGAGGCGCTATCGATAATTGATGAATGCGTATCACCTTTAAAATCACTTGAAACCAAAAGGCGATCTTCAAAATTCAAAATTCCTGCCAATGCCCCCTGAGCGGCAACACTGAGCAAACCGTTCACTTCTTCAACAGATGTCTCTCGATTAACTTCAAAAACACAATCCGTAATCGACGCATTCAGCAAAGGAACACGAACTGCAACGCCGTCTAATTTTCCTTTAAGCTCAGGAAATATCATCGTGATCGCCGTCGCAGACCCAGTTGATGTTGGAATCAAAGTCAATAAGGCTGAACGTGAACGGCGGATATCCTTCATTGGTTTGTCGAGCACCGTTTGCGTGTTCGTCACATCATGAATAGTTGTAATCATGCCGTGCTTAATACCAATCGACTCATGAATAACCTTAACCACAGGCGCCAAGCAATTGGTCGTGCAGGAAGCCGCCGTGACAAGATTATGGATTTCAGGATCATACAAGTCATCGTTAACGCCCATAACGATATTTAATGCATTATTTTTGACCGGTGCCGATACGACAACCGCTTTAACGCCAGCGTCATAGTATGGCTGCAACGCGTCTCTGCTTTTAAATTTACCAGAACATTCAATGACGATATCAACGCCAAAAGCATTCCAATCCACATCTGTTAAATTTGATAATTGAGAATAACTTATACGTTTGTTGCCCAATAATACTGAAGCTTCATCATCGGCACGCGCATGTACAGGCCATCTGCCATGAACACTATCAAACGCCAACAAGTGCGCAGATATTTCTGATGTCCCGTTAGGTTCATTAATATGGACAACTTCGATGCCACCATCACCCCAGATACCGTTTGGAGTTGCCAGTGTCGCTGGCTTGGTTGGCTCGAAGCCCCATGCCGCCCGCATCCATAATCGCCCCATTCGACCGAAACCATTGATCGCTATTTTAACTGTCATAGGGCGCTCTTTTTAAAGTCATCTCATTAAAATGACGAACATCGCGCCACATTCCAAATGAAGTTTTAATGACACAGCTTCATTTTCCGATGCCGTAAAGCTAACTTTCCAGTCGTCATCCGTACGGTTACTTCTGATGTGGAAGAGCTATATATTCTGGAGATTGCATCTCCATAAGTCGCGAGACTGTACGCTCGAATTCGAAGGCTCCGTCGCCTTCATTATAAAGTTCCATTGGGGGTACTGCTGCTGAGCAAATAAAATTCACTTTGGCTTCATACAACGCATCAACCAATGTCACAAAGCGTTTTGCCTCGTTTCTATTTTCAGGCCCAAGATGAGGGATGTTACGCAAGATAACCGTATGAAAACGGCCTGCGATAGCCAAATAATCACCCGGCCCCAAAGGCTTTGCGCATAACTCTTCAAAATCAACAAAAGCAACGCCCTCCGCTGTTTTTGTAATATCAACAATGCGCCCATTAACTTCAAACGTCGACGCCGCCGCAGTTACACCAACGGTTAGTGAGGCAAAGATATCTTCAAGTTTTGCGTCAGCCTCAGGCCCTGACGGCGTGATATACGCATCCATCCCTTGAAGTCGCTCAAGTCGATAATCACGCTTAGCCTCGACTTCCATAATATCCATGCGACTGATGAGAATATCGATAAAGGGCAAAAACAGATCTCGCTGCAAACCATCCTTATACAAGTCCTTTGGATGCCGGTTTGACGTCGCGACAACGACGACCCCTTGCTCAAACAAACATTCAAACAAGCGTCCAAGTATCATCGCATCAGCAATATCATTAACATGGAATTCATCGAAACAAAGCAACCAGGCTTTCTCAGAAATAACCCGCGCCAACGCTGGGACTGGATCTTTTTCGCCCGAGACTTTTCCTGCTTTCTGCGCTTCACGGAAAGCATGAAGTCGTCGATGGACCTCTTGCATGAATGCATGGAAATGAACGCGTTGTTTACGTTGTATGGGCACATGTTCGTAGAACAAATCCATAATCATGGATTTACCGCGACCTACCCCTCCCCAAAGATAGAGACCCTTTGGAAGAGCTTGCTTTCTTTTGCCAATCCCAAGGCGTGCAGCCCAACCTTTCTTACCCATCTGATCATCATATTCATAAAGATCATCGCCGAGGCGGCTGAGAGCTGCCATTGCGCGGGATTGCGCGTGGTCCGCGTTTATCGCTCCACTGGCAACAAGCTCTACGTATTTAGTTTGAGGTGACGACATTTCTAAATAATTGACCTATAGCCTATGCCGCATCGCGGGCTGATGAAGGGATGAGAGTTGATGCTAATCGGGAAGTGCCGCATGGGGGGAACGCTAATCCACCTGCCGGTACATTTAAATCGCAGGCATTCGCGACAGCAGCTATCTCTATAGCTGATTTGGTGCCATCCAAAAATGAGTTAAAGATCTTTGCGTTCATGCCACTTGCAGCAACACGTTCTGCCGTCAGACCGTTGTAGTCCCAAATCGTATCCGGGGTCGATGCATGAAACTCAGGCACATACAGAGTGCCTTTACCCGCCGCGACAACCTCCAACCCGATTGCACGCGCCCAATCAACTTGTTCTACAATAAGTGACGGCTGGTCGCCGTATGCCAAGGAATAGACGACACCTGCCGCATCCGCTTTCTGTTTAAGGTATGGGCCACAAAGGACATCCGCCTCGACATTGACCATTACAACGTGACGACCACGCTCAAATGCCGCTAACGCATGAATGATCCCTGCTTCGGGCACACCTGTTGCTTCAATAACGACATCCAANNCCACCAGCGTTGATTAATGCATCGCTATCCTCAGTGACCCATGTCGTTCCTTGAGACAATGCTTTCGCAGCTGAAGTCGCCAAAACTTGTTCTGGCGTCCAACCCGTCTCAATAAGCAAAGCATGTGCACCAACAACATCAAGATCAGCAACCGCTAATAGGTGCATCCCAGGTGTTAGACGAACCTGCGACAAAAACATGGATCCAAACTTACCTGCACCAATAAGTCCAACGCGCAAAGGACGATCTTGCGCGGCACGCTCGTTCAGTAAATGGCTTAGATTCATAAAACCTCCCCCGTCAACGAGAAGACTTTATCATTCAGTGCCAGCGCATGAAACACCGGCGATAACGGATAGATTAGACCTCGGCCACAGTTTAATTATACGGATCTTGATCCATTTAACCGGTGCTAAGCTGTTGCATCATTTCAGCTGTTGCCTGATCGCTTTGATGGTCGCTCTGCTTGAGAGCTGAAACAATACCAGCAACATCATCAGCACCGCGGTTTTGGCTCATCTTCACCTTAATTTCGTAACCCGTAATGGGCATATCGAACGCGACAATACCTTTGAGTTTGCGGCTAAGGTGACCGTCAGGCAATTGATCCATGGACCAATTGCCCGTTCCGTCATGTTCAAATGCCGCAATCAACTGGCGTAAAATTTCCTCAGCACGAACATCGTCATGTATAGCTTGCGGTGCCCCATACACATGAACAGCAGCATAATTCCATGTAGGGACCATTGCTTTGCTTACATACCAATTTGGTGAAACATAGGCATGTGGACCTGAAAAAACTGCGAAGGCAGGCGCCTTACTATCAAAAGATTTCCAATGTGGGTTAGCCTTGGCGACATGGCCAATAATGCAGCCATATTCAGTGCCATCATCTACAATAATCATCGGAATGTGGCTAAATTCGGGCGCACCATCTTGATTGCCTACGGGGGACATCAGCAGGCCAAACGCATTCTCGGCGATCAAATTATGTACGAAGGCCAGGTCTTGGTTAGAAAAGTGCTTAGGTATATACATTTCGATATCCACTTATCCGTTATTGTCGGCAGGGCAACGCGCTCTTATATATATGGGACATCCATGTAAATATGGAATGAATGGCCTTTTAAACAGTGCTGTTACCACGCCAATCGACAGAACCATTTACTTTACTCTAGGAGACATCAAATGGATGAAGACGTTTTTAACATGCAGGTGCGGAAATTTCTCAAGAACGTCGGCGTCACATCGCAACGTGAAATTGAGAGCGCTGTGCGAGCTGCCGTCGAAAGTGGAAAATTAACTGGCGACGAAACCATTGAGGCAAAAGTTACCCTTAGCATCGAAAGCTTGGGCCTTGCCGCTGATATCAATGGATCTATTGATCTAAAATAACAATCTGTTGCTGGCATACATTTGAAAATGCCGCAGATCACTGGGCACTCATTCAGCGTCGCTGAACAAGTGCCTTTTTGATTTCTGCGATTGCGCGGCCAGGGTTAAGCCCCTTAGGACACGTATTCGTGCAATTCATGATCGTATGGCAACGGAACAAACGATAAGGATCATCAAGATCGTCCAGTCGTTTACCTGTTGCTTCATCACGGCTGTCCGCAATCCAGCGATATGCTTGAAGTAAGACTGCAGGACCTAAGTACCGGTCACCATTCCACCAGTAACTGGGGCATGATGTCTGACAGCAGAAGCACAGAATGCATTCCCACAGACCATCAAGCTTGTCGCGTTCTTCGGGGCTTTGTAGGCGCTCAGTTGTTGGCGCTTGGGTATCTGCCTGAAGCCACGGCTCAATCGAGCGATACTGTGCATAAGGCACATTCAAATCAGGCACGAGGTCTTTGATCACCGGCATATGCGGCAATGGATAAACTTTAACATCGCCTTTGATTTCATCAATCGCCTTTGTGCATGCAAGGGTATTGGTGCCATCGATGTTAAATGAGCATGAGCCACACACGCCTTCGCGGCATGAGCGACGGAACGTTAGTGTCGGATCAATCTCATTCTTAATCTTGATCAACGCATCTAGGACCATAGGCCCACATTTATCAAGATCGACCTCGAAGGTATCAATGCGAGGTGTTTCCCCACTATCAGGATCCCAACGATATACTCTGAACGATTTAATATTGCCGCCACCCGTCGCCTTAAAGGTCTTCCCTTCGGTGATTTTCGAGTTGGCCGGCAGTGTGAATTCAACCATGTCTCAAACCTTCCTCAGTAGACCCGCGCTTTGGGTACAATATATTCAACTTCATCCGTCAGCGTGTATTCATGGACGGGGCGATAGGTCATCTTGCAGCCACCGTTCTCATCAATCCATGCAAGTGAATGCTTCATCCATTCCTTATCATCACGATCCGGATAATCCTCATGCGCATGCGCGCCACGGCTCTCATGGCGTGCTTCGCCAGAGTACATGGTCGCAACAGCATTCGGCACCAGGTTCGTTAATTCCAATGTCTCAACCAGATCGGAATTCCAAATCAGTGAACGATCATGGACTTTGACGTCGGTCATTTTTGCCGTCACATCATCAAGCTTCTCAACGCCTTCCTTCAGGACTTCTGAAGTCCGGAAAACTGCCGCATTGTTCTGCATGACACGTTGTAGTTCATCGCGAATGACCGCCGTTGGTATTTCGCCACTGGAATGACGCACCTTATCAAAGCGAGCGAGGGCTTTATCAGCAGACGCCATATTCAATGGTGGAAATGTCGCACCTGGTTTTACGAGCTCAGCTGCACGAATAGCCGCAGCGCGCCCAAACACGACCAAATCTAATAATGAGTTTGTACCGAGTCGATTAGCACCATGGACAGAAGCCGACGCACATTCACCAATCGCCATAAGGCCTGGATTAACACGATCAGACTCATCTGCAGTTGGTGCAATCACCTCACCACGATAGTTTGTTGGCACTCCGCCCATATTATAATGCACAGTTGGAAGCACTCGGAGAGGTTCTTTCGTCGCATCAATACCAGAGAAAATACGCGCCGTTTCGGTAATACCCGGAAGACGTTTATTCAACACTTCACCACCAAGATGCTCAAGATGCAGGAAGATATGATCATCGTGATCGCCAACACCGCGGCCTTCACGAATTTCAAGCGTCATTGCGCGTGATACAACATCTCTACTGGCCAGATCTTTGGCCGTTGGTGCATAACGCTCCATGAAGCGTTCACCTTTCGAGTTAGTAAGATAACCACCTTCTCCACGTGCACCTTCAGTGATCAGACAACCTGCACCATAAATACCCGTAGGATGGAACTGAACGAATTCTTGATCCTGAAGTGGAATGCCTGCCCGAGCAGCCATTGCATTTCCATCACCTGTACACGTGTGTGCAGAAGTGGCTGAGAAGTACGCACGACCATAACCACCCGTTGCAAGCACAGTCATATGCGCCTGGAATCGATGCATCTTGCCGTCATCCAAATTCCAAGCAAGCACACCTTGGCATGTCCCATCATCATCCATGATAAGGTCAAAAGCGAAGTATTCGATAAAAAACTCAGCGTCGTTCTTCAATGACTGTTGATACAGTGTATGCAGGATAGCATGGCCAGTCCGATCCGCAGCTGCACAGGCTCGCTGAACAGGCTTCTCACCAAAGTTTGCCATGTGCCCACCAAATGGACGCTGGTAAATTTTACCTTCGTCCGTACGCGAGAAAGGCACACCAAAGTGCTCAAGCTCATAAATGGCAGGTACTGCCTCACGGCACATATATTCAATAGCATCTTGGTCACCCAACCAGTCGGCACCCTTGACGGTGTCGTACATGTGCCATTTCCAGTTGTCTTCCTCCATGTTGCCGAGAGAAGCACCGATACCGCCTTGAGCCGCAACCGTATGTGAACGTGTTGGAAATACTTTGCTGATACATGCTGTTTTCAAACCTGCGGAGGCCATACCTAAGGTCGCACGGAGACCAGCACCCCCTGCTCCAACAACAATAACATCATATTTATGATCAACGATCTCGTAAGACTGAGGCATTATTAAATCAACTCCCAAAGGTCATGCGAATGACTGCAAAAATAGCGCATACACCAATAAGTACGACCGCAAACTTAGTAAGGATCAACGATGTAATTTTTATCGCTTCACTGTGAACATAATCTTCAATGATGACTTGAAGGCCAAGCTGGGCATGATGGAACATCGCGAGAATCAATAAGATAAGCAAAACCGGATTGTAATGTGTGCCAACCCAGGTTTTGAACGTTTCTAAATCTGCACCGACCATACTCGTCGCTGCAAAAACAAACCAAAGAAGAAGTGGGACGAGGGCAACACCTGTAACCCGTTGCACCCAGAAATGATGCGCGCCTTCATGCGACGCACCTAAGCCACGAACACGGCCAAGCTGTGAGCGAAATTCCATGATCAGCCTCCCACCGAGTAAGCTGCGAAGAACGTTACCAGCGTCAACACAACAGAAACTGCAACAACCGCCAATCCACTCAACCGAAGCTGTTCCATCTCAAGTCCACGACCGGTATCCCAGACCAGATGACGGATACCATTGGCGAGGTGGAACCAAAGCGAGAAGACCACGCCAAAAAGGACGAGACGTCCAAACCATGAACCTAATATTGCTTGAGCATTGGCATATGATTCTGCGCCATAAGTAGCTGACATCAACCAGTAGGTGAGTAAAACGGCGCCACCACATAGAGCAACACCCGTAATACGGTGTGTAATCGACAATATCGACGTGATTTGCGGTCGGTAGACCTGCAAATGCGGAGAGACGGGGCGATTTCGCATCGTCATCTGAAATGCCTTTCCTTCGGTAGCGCTCAATTAGCGCCAAAAACTAAGTTCCAATTGGTACCTGCCACCCTCATGCAAGTCAACGCCTTGGGTGCGATGCAATAAAGGGGCGTGCTATCGACCATTTAATTATATCTACATTGACGATTTATCGTGTTTTAGGCCGAGAATCCATGACAAATCTGCAAAACCAGATAACCAATTGATATTGCTACACTTCCTTTGGAAACACATTAAAACTTGTGGACAACCTGTGGATAGTTTGGGGGAAACTCTTATGGTTGTGCACAGAAAACAGCTCTTACCCCCACTATTCGAGATAGTGCTCTCCTTCATAAAGTCGCATCCTCTTCTTGTACGTAAATACGTCGTAGCAAAGTTAATCAGCTCGCTGGTTTACTTTGGTCGTATTGCCGGGCGTTGGAACATCTGGACCTTCCTCGACAATTTGGCACCGCTTACATGTACTGACCTATCTTTGATAGATCAGGCTCTTCGGCTTACCGCCCAGGGAAGATGAAGAGAATGTATCGGTGATGTCGTGCTTTTTTGAATGCTCGCATTCAGATGTACTTCGCGAGGGTCGATCTCTGCCCAGGGTGCGTCCTCGCAGGTATAAATAGCATGGCGTTTTGCGTGCGAACGGAGCCTGGCCGGCTCCAAGAGGCGTCAGGTGCATCGAACCAGCGATGTGTGGTTGAAGTTTCCCAGGACCGATACCACTGACGCCTCTTTTATAACTTAAAGCATCGGCGCGTCAGCGTGGCATGAGCACCCAATAGTCGAAATCAAGGACAACGTCGGACAAATACTTACCGACATCATCTTTGTATGGGAATGCCGCACATAGGAGATCTTTGGACCCTATTGTCCGCACTCGCAACGCGCCTAAATCATCCCGACCTGAGCAGGGCGCTTTATCCAAAACCTCAGACCATGCGTAAACGGTATCTCCTGCGAAAATTAGGCTGGTGTGCGATCCGCCATTAATCGCGGCAACATGGAAAGCATTCGCAAGACCATTGAACGATAGTGCGCGGACAATGGATATTACATGTCCCCCATAAACCAATCGACGCCCAAATCGGCCTTGAGCTTGCACGTGCTGATTAAAATGTACTTTGGCCGTATTTTGATAGAGACGCGTTGCCATCATGTGTTCAGCTTCTTCGACCGATAATCCGTCAACATGATCGATTTTTTCACCGACTTCGTATGCGCCCCAAAGATCAGTGCTCCCCGCCAAGACTGCATCATAATCGTCGAAGCGTAATCCATCAGGAATATGCATGTCATCTGGTGCCAGGGCTTTTTTAAAATCGGGAACTGTGGCGTCTGGCGCAAGCGCAAGCGCATCACGTTTATGGGCCATTACCCAGCGCTTATAATCCACAATCATTTCATCGTGTTGATTTGTCGCAATCGAGCGAACATACACGACACCCGTTTTGCCGTTTGAATTCTCTTTCAGCCCAATCACTTCCGAACGAGCGCTAATGGTGTCACCAGCAAACACCGGCGCACCAAATACCCCCTCAGCGTATCCAAGGTTCGCAACAGCATTTAACGAGACGTCCGAGACTGTTTTACCAAACGCAATATGGAACGCCAGAATATCGTCGACGGGCTGCTTCTAATAACCCAGTGACGTGGCAAAGGCTAAAGAGGATTAGACAGCAAAACGACCCCCATAAAGTGCCGTATACAGTGCAATATCCCCATCACTTAGTGTTCGAGGTGTCGCATGCCTTAGTTCCTGGCCAATAGAAAAGTCTTCAAAGAAATTTCCAGCGTTAGTTTTATTCCCCATTTGAAGCATCATTTTTCGCGATAGCATCCGAGAGACTCAGCAATTGCTTCGCTTCTTCGACATGAAGGTTCTCAATAAGCTTCCCATCGACGACGACAAGACCTTTGCCTGCCGCTGCTGCTTCGGCATGCGCATCAATGATTTTTTGCGCCCAAGCGACTTCATTCACTGACGGGGCGAAAACCTCGTTTGCGGCTCCAATCGTTTTAGGATGAATAAGTGTTTTACCGTCCATGCCAAGGTCACGTCCCTGCTCGCATGAAGCACGGAAACCTTCATCATCTGTCAGATCAAGATGGACCCCATCTAGGATTGAAATTCCGGCCGCGCGGGCAGCAAGGATACAAGCCTCCAGCGAATACAGAAATGGCAATCGATCGGGAGTATGGCGGCACTTCAAGTCTTTCGCGAGATCAGACGTCCCCATGATAAAACACCCCACGCGAGGATGCGCAAATGCGATCTCTTTTGCGTTTAGGATAGCAAGCGGTGTTTCCATCATGCACCATATGGCCATCGTATCTGGCGCTCCTGCCTTCTCAATTAGATCGACTGCATGCAATACCATTTCCTTGGTTTCAACTTTTGGTAAAACCACGGCATGACAAGCCATGCTGGCAACAGCAGTAACGTCGTCATCTCCCCACTCGGTATCAAACGCGTTTGTTCGAACACCAATTTCTCGCGCTCCATAACCGCCCTGATCTAGAGCCGCTTTAATTTCTGCGCGCGCTTCAGCTTTTGCCTCAGGCGCAACAGAGTCTTCCATATCAAGTATAAGTCCATCTGCTGGCAATGAGCGCCCCTTCTCAAGCGCACGAGCATTCGAGCCTGGCATATAAAGGACGGACCGACGTGGGCGGGTAGAAATATTGGAAGTCAAAAGCGTTCTCCTAAAAAAACATCATGGTGCAGCGCAATAAACTACAATTCGAGCACGGACTGTGGCAAGCTTGAGACATGGACGTTCTTTCGTTTCAATCTCGAGTCGCTTGGGGATATGTCGGCAATGCAGTTGCCGTGCCTATGATCCAACATTTTGGCCTCAATGCCTGGCCAATAGATACTGTTGTTCTAAGTCATCACCCGGGACATGGCCCAGTTGTTAGGCATACGCCCACAGCGAATGAAATTTTGAACCTATCTTCTCAGGTCCTTAGGCGGCTTCAGTTCCCAATGGCTGCCTTGATTGGATACCTTGGTAATGCTGAGCAAGGCGCGGCAATCAAAAAGGTATTAGATCAAAACCAAAAATCAGATAATATCATAACTGTCTATCTAGACCCTGTCTTTGGTGACGATGCCGAAGGTATATATGTCGACAATGCCATTCTGACTTTTTTCCTCGACGTCGCCCTACCAATGGCGGATATTGTTATGCCCAATTGCTTTGAACTTGCGCATCTCGCGGACTTACCAATTCACAACATTTCGGATGCTGTTAATGCGGCACGTATTATTATCGCACGCGGACCAAATCTTATTTTAGCCTCTTCTATTCCGTCAGAAGGTCAATCAGTTTTAAATATACTCGTGACCCAAACACA
This sequence comes from Rhodospirillaceae bacterium UBA4468, assembly GCA_002389385.1. Taxonomy (GTDB): domain Bacteria; phylum Pseudomonadota; class Alphaproteobacteria; order Rhodospirillales; family Casp-alpha2; genus UBA4479. The sequence continues at coordinate 29,441 of DGOK01000107.1, forward strand.
AGCTTGGGCAATTAAAGTGCCACAAGTTCCACTTAAAGCGAAAGGGACTGGTGATATGCTCAGCGCAACATTCACGGCGTTGCATGCGGGTGGCACCCCTGCTATCGATGCTTTTCGGATTGCAGTATCGACAGTTCATCATGCAGTTATTGACGCATCTAAGCGAGGTCTCATAGAATTAGACATTCCGCGTATACTTGCTCAAAATATGCAAAAGATAGATGATATGCGCATAGATGAAATATATGTTTAGGGCCTTCTTTTGAGTGATTATCTAAAAGAACTTACGATCATGGTAGTGGACGATCAGTCGTTCATCACGTCCATGCTTCGCCAAATCTTAAAAGTTCTGGGTGCTGAGAACATCTATACGTTTGCCAACGGGGAGAGTGCTTGGGAGTTTTTTCTCGATAAGTAAGTTGATTTGATTTTTACAGACTGGCAGATGCAGCCTCTAACTGGTATTGAATTGACCAAGCGAATAAGGACAAGTCCCGACAGCACAAATGTGTTTGTACCTATCATCATGATCACCGCATTCCGTGAACGTGAACATGTATTTAAAGCACGAGATGCTGGTGTTACTGAATACGTTGTAAAACCCGTATCGCCAAAATCACTTTTTAGCCGAATAGACGCTGTGATTGAGAGGCCAAGGCAGTTCGTCCGCGTTGGCGAATTCTTTGGTCCTGACCGCAGGCGACAAAATAAAGGCTACTCCGGCGACGAACGTCGGGGCCAAGACAAACCTGATGAGAAAAGCCCTAGCGCAGACACTGCGGGAAAGCCGCGTGAAATGGGCCAGGACGAAATTAATACGACATTTAATCCCGACGACAAACCTGAACCATCATCGTCGGGATCAAAAGATACTTCCGCAGATTAAGCAGCGTTTCCCATATATTGGCCAATAAGAGTTTCGGCTATTTGCACCGTGTTGAGCGCGGCACCTTTGCGCAGGTTGTCAGAAACAACCCACAGGCTCAGGCCGTTATCAACTGTCGGGTCAGAACGAATACGGCTGACGTATACATCATCTTCACCAACACATTCTTTTGGTGTCACATAGCCGCCATCTTCGCGCTCATCGACCACGATAATACCTGGCGCTTTTTGAAGGGCAAGACGCGCCTGCTTTTCATCAATCGAATTTGCGAACTCAAGTGTGATAGATTCGCCATGACCAACGAACACAGGAACACGGACACAGGTCGCATGAACTTTGATGGAAGGGTCAAGAATTTTCTTGGTTTCCACAACCATCTTCCACTCTTCTTTCGTTGAACCATCATCCATGAATGAGTCAATATGCGGAATACAATTGAATGCAATCTGCTTCGTAAAGCTTTGGCGATGCTGCTCGGTTGGTTGATTGACGTAAATACCCTTCGTCTGATTAAACAACTCGTCCATAGCATCTTTGCCAAACCCTGAAACAGACTGGTAAGTCGAGACAATGCAACGGGTAATTTTTGCAAGATCATGCAGTGGCTTCATTGCAACGACCATCTGAATAGTCGAGCAATTTGGGTTGGCAATAATACCTTTCTTGGAGTACCCCGCGATGGCGCCTGGATTAACTTCCGGCACGACCAAAGGCACATCAGGGTCCATCCGCCAAAAGGATGTATTGTCGATGACAACAGCGCCAGCAGCCGCAGCCCTTGGGCTGAACTCTGCAGAGACGGATGCACCAGGTGACGACAAGACAATGTCAGTACCTTTAAAATCGAAGGTCGCTAGATCTTGCACCGCAATGACTTCATCATCACCATAACTAATCTCACGGCCGACAGAACGGTGTGATGCCAGTGGCACAACCTCGTTTACTGGGAAGTGGCGTTCCGCCATGATCGATAGCAGCTCGCGACCGACATTACCCGTAGCACCTACAACAGCAACTTTGTAACCCATTTTTTCTTCTCCATTTCGGGCCTTTAAAAACCCGCAGCACCAACCAGAAACAACTTCGGCCCGCGAGCATTTCAGCGGGCCGTTTCATCAAAACACGAAAAAGCCGCCCGCTAGTGCAGGGTTTTGGTCTTTTTCGTAATGGTCAGCGCAAAAAACATTGGTATTTCCTCAAGGGTTCGGATTATTTCGACCGAATTCGCGCGGACCATACCTCAATGTATTTTTTTTCGCAAGTATGATCAGCGCGTGATTATAAAACGAGATTGTTTTGATGAGCATTACCGGGGCTATACTCAGACCGCTGGTTTCAATCTAGCCCGGTTTAAAGGCTAGCACGATGAGGCTTTCGCAGGATCGCCATGGGCCTCAATAGATTGGCCATGGCGATCCTAATTCCTATTATTTTTGCATTGATCTTCTAAACAGATGCCAAAAATTAAGCTGCGAGCTTATTCAACTCTTCGCAAACTTTCTCACCCATTTGCTGCGTTGAGACTAAAGTCATGCCATCCTGCATGATATCGCCTGTGCGATAGCCTACATCCAGAACATTCGCACACGCCTTTTCGACCATCGCTGCGTCGTCGCTCATATCAAAGGAATAGCGCAGGCACATCGCGAACGATAATAATGTCGCAAGCGGGTTGGCTTTGCTCTCACCGGCGATGTCAGGTGCGGACCCATGCACGGGCTCATAAAGTGCACGGCGGCGGCCGCTTTCATCTGCAGCACCCAAAGAGGCTGATGGCAGCATCCCGAGAGAACCCGTGAGCATGGCAGCACAATCTGAAAGCACATCACCAAAAAGATTATCCGTAACAATCACATCGAATTGCTTTGGCGCACGAACAAGCTGCATGGCGCAGTTGTCAGCGTACATATGCTCAAGCTCAACTTCGGGATAATCTTTACCAACTTCGGTCGCAATCTTACGCCAGAATACGCCCGTTTCCATGACGTTGGCTTTTTCAACTGAATGAAGTTTTTTGCCACGCTTAATTGCGAGATCGAATGCTGCCCGGACCACACGCTCAATTTCATCATGCGTATAAGCCGTAGTATCAACACAACGCTCTTGGCCTTCATAGGTTTGCATACCTTTAGGCTGACCAAAATATGTGCCTGATGTCAGTTCGCGAACAATCATAATATCAAGGCCCGACACCAACTCATTCTTCAGTGAAGAGGCTTCGGCAAGTGCAGGCATGCATGTCGCTGGACGTAAGTTCGCAAACAAGTCCATTTCTTTGCGAAGACGAAGCAGGCCTGCTTCTGGACGTGCATCACGGGCAACGTTGTCCCATTGCGGCCCACCAACGGCACCAAGCATGACCGCATCAACGTTCATTGCCTTGTCCATGGTTTCATCAGCCAACGATGTTTTATGCACTTCATAAGCAGCGCCACCAACGAGATCGTCTTCTATGTCAAAAGACACGTGACGACGTGCGTCCATCCATTCAACGACTCTCCGGACTTCGCCCATGACCTCTGGACCAATACCGTCACCCGGTAACATAAGTAGTTTTTTGTTGGCGGCCATTTTCTTCCCTCTTCTTTCTTCTTAACATTTAATCGTTACTGCGCAGCGTTGATTTTGTGCCAAGGTTGATCGCGGTCAAGATCACCTTCAAATTTTTCAATCTTGTCATCGTTCATCATGGTCAGACCAATATCGTCCAAACCTTCAAGCAGACATTTCTTTTTGAATGGATCAATTTCGAAGCTCACTTTGCCACCATCTGGTCCCGTAATCGTCTGGCTCTCAAGATCAACAGTAAGGCGTGCATTTGCACCACGCTGAGCATCGTCCATGATTTTTTCCCAATCTTCTTTAGGAAGCGTGATTGGTAAAATACCATTCTTGAAGCAGTTGTTATAAAAGATGTCGGCGAAACTTGGCGCAATCACACATTTAATGCCGAAATCCAGGAGAGCCCAAGGTGCGTGCTCGCGCGATGAGCCGCAACCAAAGTTCTCATCTGCAACCATAATTTCTGCATCACGGTAAGCAGGCTGGTTGAGAACGAAATCTTCAACTTCGTTACCATCATCATCGAAACGCATTTCAAAAAACAGATTCTTTCCTAAGCCCGTGCGCGCAATTGTTTTAAGGAATTGCTTTGGGATGATCATGTCTGTGTCGACGTTGATCATATTAAGCGGCGCAGCGGCGCTGGTCAATTTATCGAATTTATCCATAGTCTCTTTCCCTCTCTAAACGTTCTCTCGAGTGTGTTTTTCGCCCGCCAAGACAGCCATTGGCAATCGATTTTTCTCAGTAGCTAACGGGCAAGACCTGCGTGGCGAATAGGCACACGACGGGTTGTAAGTAAAATTAAAATCTAAAATCAGGCGACCATCTTCTGTATTTCCATGGTCTGCACCTTTAATACTATCGATCAAATATCGGCCGCCAGCGTATGTTTCAATTTGATTGGTTGGATCCGCAAACGGCAAGAACAGTCCACCACCATATCCAGCGACCCAATAAATGGTCAGTTCACCACCTAGCGTCGATTTCAAACCACTTGTGACAAGTGCAGGCTCAATGACAAATTTATAATCATCAACCAACGAAATAACGACGGGCGAACGGTCATCAGGCTTTGTTGTATCAACGAGGAATCTCAAAGCTGGATCGTAGTCAAAATAATCAAGCTCAATAAATGTTGCTTGCTGATCACCACTCAAAGGAGACGCCGCATGGGTCTTCATCAAATCATCGCGGATCGCGCGCCAACCTTGCCAAGCCTGCATGCCATGATTTGGAACCGACCGAACACCTGCGTACATCTCAGCAACACGTCGTCGCCAATCGGCGACGGCGCTCACATCAAATACATTGGCGGTCTGTCGGTCCATCAAATGGCGCGAATTTAAGTTAAATCACGGACATCCGAGAGATGACCTGTGACCGCAGCCGCAGCTGCCATTGCTGGGCTAACCAAATGTGTACGACCTTTTGGTCCTTGTCGGCCCTTAAAGTTACGGTTCGATGTGGATGCACAGCGCTCACCTGGCTCAAGACGGTCCGCATTCATCGCAAGACACATGGAACAACCTGGCTCACGCCATTCCCAACCTGCTTCGATGAGGATTTTGTCGAGGCCCTCTTCTTCAGCTTGATCTTTAACCAGGCCAGAACCTGGCACCATCAATGCCTGAACGCCTTCGGCAACTTTGCGGCCTTTAGAGACCGCTGCAGCAGCGCGAATATCTTCAATCCGGCCGTTTGTGCATGAACCAACAAAGACTTTATCAATTTTGATATCGGTAATTTTCATACCAGGTGTCAGGCCCATGTATTCAAGCGCTAACTTTGCTGATTCTTTTTTCGCCGGGCTATCGTAATCTTCAACCATTGGCACAGTACCATTGATCGACGCAACGTCTTCTGGACTTGTCCCCCAAGTAACCTGAGGAACGATCTCAGAAATATCCAACTCGACTTCTTTGTCGTACTTTGCGCCTTCGTCTGACGGCAACATCTTCCAATAGTTTACAGCAGCTTCCCATGCAGCACCCTTTGGCGACATTGGACGGCCTTTCAGGTATTCGAATGTCGTCTCATCTGGTGCAATAAGACCAGCACGAGCGCCGCCTTCAATCGTCATGTTACAGACCGTCATTCGGCCTTCCATAGACAAGTCACGGATTGCTTCACCTGCAAATTCGACCACGTGGCCCGTGCCCCCGGCTGTGCCGATTTTGCCAATGATTGCCAGGATTAAATCTTTGGCTGTACATCCCAACGGCAATTTGCCGTTGACCGTAACCCGCATATTTTTAAGTGGGCTCTGCAACAATGTTTGTGTTGCCATGACGTGCTCGACTTCGGATGTACCGATACCAAACGCTAAGGCACCGAATGCACCATGGGTCGCTGTATGGCTATCACCACAAACAATTGTGGCGCCTGGCAATGTGAAGCCCTGCTCAGGGCCGATGATATGCACAATGCCCTGGCGAACATCGGTCACATCAAATAATGGCACACCGAATTCTGCACAGTTCTTCTGCAACGTTTCGATCTGAATACGACTCTCATCGTCAGCGATGTATCCGCCGCGTTCATTTGTGGAGACGTTATGATCTGGCACAGCCAATGTCAGATCAGCACGGCGAA
>DGOK01000107.1:35612-73369 GCA_002389385.1 Rhodospirillaceae bacterium UBA4468
AGCGTTTTCGCCATAGTATCCTCCACAATCGTTACTGCCACCGGGCAATACCCGGCGGCTATCTTACATTCGGCCTAAGGGCCTAACTGTTTTAACTCAATCTGATTTCTCAGCCTTAGCTTTCTTCGCGTCACGTGTTTGCGCGTCACGAGCTTTCTTAGCTTCTTGTGCAACACGTTTTTCTTCCGCAGTAACCTTTGCAGAATAACCAGTCGTTTTCTCAGCAATACGTGCTGACTTACCTTGGCGTCCACGAAGATAATATAGTTTCGCACGACGAACATCGCCACGGCGAATTACGTCAATGCTATCGATGCTCGGTGAGAAAATTGGGAAAACCCGCTCAACACCTTCGCCATATGAAATCTTACGTACAGTGAAAGCTTCATTGAGGCCTGCACCATTCCGAGAAATACATACACCTTCGAAAGCCTGTACACGCTCACGCGTACCTTCGACTACCTTCACGTTCACACGCAGTGTATCACCAGGTGCAAATGCAGGAAGTGGACGTTCCGCGCTGAGGCGATCCATCTGTTCCTTATCGAGTTGTTCAATAATATTCATAGCTTGTTTTCCTTCTTGGCTTAAATATTGCCGCACCTATAACGTTCCCACAAGTCAGGACGTCGTTGACGCGTAATTTCCTCGGCCTGTGCAACACGCCAGGCACGAACATTTTCATGATGACCAGAGAGCAAAACATCCGGCACACTTTGACCACGCCATTCGCGGGGACGGGTGTAATGCGGATATTCCAACAATCCAGTCTCGAAGCTTTCTTCATCTAATGACGCTTCGGCACCGATGACGCCCGGCAAAAGCCGAACGCATGCATCGATAAGCGTCATTGCAGGCAACTCGCCTCCTGAGAGGACAAAATCACCAAGCGATATCTCTTCACCAGGGCAGACATCCATCACGCGTTGATCAACGCCTTCAAAACGGCCGCAAAGCGCAATCAAACCTGGTCCATCGGCAAGCTCTCGAACTTTCTTTTGGCTTAAAGGGGCGCCACGGGGCGTCAAATAAACCAACGGCAGTTCTGGAGCATCAGCACGCGCACTTTCAATTGCACGGCCAATAACATCAGGGCGCATCACCATGCCAGGACCACCGCCGAACGGTACATCATCAACACTGGAATGCTTGTCTTCAGCAAAGTCGCGAATATTAACGGCATCGAGAGACCAAAGGCCACGCTCCAGCGCTTGCCTCAAAAGGGACACGCCAAGCGGCCCCGGAAACATGTCCGGGAAGATCGTGAGCACACGCGCGCGCCACATCTTATTTACCTCAGTCTCCGTCACGTCGTCTCATCCTTCGCTTCTTCATTTTGCTCCGAGGGAACAACGAATTCCTCCGGCGGATTTATAACCACTTTCCCACCCTTGATATCAACCACCGGCACGGCGGCATTTGTAAATGGCACTAAAATATTGCCACTAATTTCAAGTATAGGTCCGGCGCCAAAATCAAAGACACCCTTTATCTTACCTAAGACCTCACCATCCGTATTCACTGCCTCTAAGCCTTCAAGGTCCGCATTATAAAACTCGTCCTCATCTGGTGGCGGAAGTTGTGATCGCTCAATGAACAATTCCGTTCGTTTGAGCGCTTCCGCCGCATTGCGATCTTTCACCCCATCAACCCACGCCAGGACCGCGCCTTTTTGCATTCCATTTGCGCGAATACCGAATTGCCTATTACCCGTTTGATCATAAAGCGGGCCATAACTGGCAATATCCATAGGGTCATCCGTGAAGCTCTTAATTCGAACTTCGCCTTTGATACCCCTAACCCCAACAATAATGCCGAGACGGACGGGTTCTATTAATCGCTGGCTCATCATCAATAATTACGCAAACAGCGTGATCAGGCCTCCTTCTTCTCTTCTTCAGCTGGTGCTTCTTCCGCAGCAGCTTCTTCGGCAGGTGCTTCTTCTGCAGCAGGCTTTTCAGCAGCAGCTTCAGCTTCTGTAGGTGCAGCAGCAGCAGCTTCAGCTTCAGCAGCGGCTTCAGCCATTGCCTTCTTTTTCTCTTCAGCTTCAGCCAGACGCTCTTGCGCTTTGGCTTTAGGCAAATGCTTCTTTGTCTGCTCGTGGATCACAGGCATTTCACCCATGTCCGCCTTAGCTAAGAAACGTGCAACACGATCGGATGGTGTCGCACCGACACTAAGCCAATACTTGATCCGCTCTTGGTCAAGCTTCACACGATCTTCGTGGTCTTTTGCGAGCATTGGGTTGTATGAACCCACGCGCTCAATAAAACGGCCATCACGTGAACGACGTGAGTCTGCAATAACGATGCGGTAGTAAGGACGTTTTTTCGCCCCACCGCGGGACAATCTGATTTTAAGTGACATATTCTGTTCTAAGTCCTTCTTAAGTGTAGTATTTTAGTCGGTTAAAATTTCTCAACGATATATGAACTCAAATTTCGTCTGAGCTCTCACCGCTATCTCATGCCGGGAGGCAATCCGCCTCCCATTCCCGGAAAGCCAGCAGTAAGACCAGGCATCCTGCCCGATTTCCCCATTTTCCCAGCTTTCTTCATAAACTGTGACATTTGCTTGTGTTGCTTGAGCACTCGATTCACTTCCTGCACTGTCGTGCCTGAACCCGTTGCAATACGTCGACGACGCGAACCATTTAACAGCTTTGGATTACGTCGTTCTTTAGGTGTCATTGCCAAAATGATGGCTTCCTGATGCGACAGCATCTTGTCGTCCACGTTCGCACCAGCCATCTGCTGCTTAATATTCTTTGCACCCGGCAACATCCCTAAGATGCCTTCTAAGCTACCCATCTGGCGAATTTTACGAAACTGATCGACCATATCTTCAAGGGTGAATTCACCCTTCATCATTTTCTTAGCAAGCTTCTCAGCGTCTTCTTCTTCGACGACTTGCTGGGCGCGTTCAACCAAGCCAACGACATCGCCCATTCCAAGGATTGAGCCAGCGATACGGCTAGCATCGAACGCATCAAGTGCGTCCATTTTCTCGCCTGTACCTAAAAGCTTGATCGGCTTACCCGTTACCGAACGCATCGAAAGCGCAGCACCACCACGTGCATCGCCATCAACACGGGTGAGTACAATGCCGGTAATACCAACTTTCTCGTCGAACTCTCTGGCCAGATTAACAGCATCTTGACCGGTCATTGCATCGACAACGAGCAATGTCTCGGTTGGGTTGGCAACGTCACGAACCTGCTTAACTTCACCCATCAGTTCCTGATCGATGTGCAAGCGACCCGCGGTATCCAGGATAACCACGTCATAGCCTTCAATGCGGCCTGTGTGCATTGCGCGCTTAGCAATAGCTACGGGTTGCTCACCAAAGATCGGTGCTAATACTTGAACTTCGGTTTGCGTGCCGAGCTGTTGCAACTGCTGTTGAGCCGCTGGACGGTGAATATCGAGAGACGCCATCAGGACTTTTTTCTTTTCCCGAGTGGTCAGTCTGAGGGCGATCTTAGCAGATGTAGTCGTTTTACCAGAACCCTGGAGTCCAACCATCAAGATGGCAACCGGCAGATTGGTATCAATCCGAAGGGCTTCAGGTACGGTACCGCCCAGCATTTCGACCATATGGTCATGAACGATTTTGACGACTTGCTGGCCTGGCTGAATTGAGCGCAGAACTTCTTGCCCAACAGCTGTTTCTCGGACGCCATCGACGAATTCTTTAACAACATGCAACGCAACGTCAGCTTCAAGCAATGCCACACGAATATCGCGCAGCGCTGCATCAACGTCCGCTTCTTTCAACGCACCCCGTTTTTTGAGGCCATCGAAGATATCTGAGAGCTTGCTTTGCAGGCCGTCAAACATTGTAAAATCCTATGTCTAATGGGTCGCAAGCCATGCTCTCAACGGAAAACGCGCCAATGCACGATACTCGCGGATTGGCGGCGCCCCTCAAGGCGTGGGTTTTAGATGACCCGGAATAAAAGGCAAACTATGGAGCAACATACAATATGTCAAGTATTACACACCCGCCGACGTAGATCTGTGAAATCATAATTTGCTATTATTAATTGTGGTTTTTATTATAAACAACTTTATATTGTGTTTATGCAAAAGACTTTATCCCAACAGATTGATTATCACATCGCATGGCGGTTGACCCAGTTGCGAGAAGCTAGGGAAATATCTCGCGAGCAACTCGCCGCTTTGATCAATATTCCAGTGCACGACATCTATAGATTTGAAACTGCGCATACTGCAATGAACGCACGCGAGCTCGCAATATTCGCGAAAGGGCTAGAAGTAACACCGAACGAATTCTATGCACAATTTCCTGAAAATTTCTTGTGCAAAATCCCGCCAATCCTTTGGCTTAGCTGCACGACAGGCTGGGCGGCATTATTAGGTTTTGTTGACCTAACGCGCGGCACCAAGCATTTTTGTGCATGAACATTGATCAACTCATCACTGCACTCATCCCATCTGGCATGATCATCCGAGGAGGATTTCACCCACGGGATAAAGATAAAGCCCCACCAGATACGCAAACCATCATTATGATTGGGAATGCAGGCCCAGAGATATAGCGCGCATTTTCTAATGAGCCACACATTGGCCCGAATGCGCTTGATGCATGGACACGTAAGAACCTCACGCCTATCGCTGATGATGTTAAAGCACAAATAGTTTTTCCGTTCGATGGACCTCCCTACTATCCCTTTCAACACTCGGCGATACAGGCAGACGATGTTTATCCTTCGCCCATAGGGCCGCTTATCCATCCTGGATTTGGATTATGGCATGCATATCGTGCTGCCTTTTTGTTTACCGAAAACCTCGACATACCAACAAAAAATACAGACAGCGTCTCCTTGCGACATCTGCACAGAACAGCCGTGTATGAATACATGCCCCGTATGCGAAGTTCGTGGATCATGATCGTGATCTTTCGTCAATTGTGGGGGCCGATTTGGCCAAATAATGGATGACGAAAGTTTATCACTTAGAATATTTAAAGGCGACTTTTTAGGAAGCAGAAGGTTTCGCTAATTAGACGGCGATGTACTCAGTCGACTGGCAGGCCCATCAGTGAGTGCGCAAAGGCTTTTGATTCAAATGGTTTCAAGTCATCGATGCCTTCGCCGACACCGACCGCATGAACGGGCAACCCAAATTTCTCAGCGAGACCAATAACCACACCACCACGTGCTGATCCATCAAGTTTGGTCATTACGAGGCCAGAAATATTGACCATTTCTTTGAATGTCTCGACCTGGCTATGTGCATTTTGGCCAATAGTACTGTCCATGACCAACAAGGTCGTATGGGGGGCACTGTCATCGATCTTTTTGATGACGCGGATAATTTTCTCTAATTCTGCCATCAGGTCCTTGCGGTTTTGTAGCCGTCCTGCCGTATCAACCATCATGACATCAATACCTGCAGTTTTGGCTTCCTCGTAGGCACCATAAACCAGGCCAGCGGCATCGCCGACATGCTTGCCAGAGATAACTTCACATCCCGATCGCTCACCCCAAATTTGTAACTGTTCAACAGCGGCAGCCCTGAAGGTGTCACCTGCAACCAAAATGACGGACTTGCCCTCAGACTTGAATTGATTTGCAAGCTTGCCAATTGTCGTTGTTTTTCCTGATCCATTTACCCCGCACACAAGGACAACGTGTGGTTTGTTTGTCGGGTTAATTGTCAATGGTGCAACGACTGTATCCAGAATAGTGGTCATTTCATCGGCGAGCGCACGTTTGATCTCGTCCTCGGTGACTTCTTTGTCAAATTTTGTTTTTGCGATGGCACTTGCGAGTTTGGCTGCTGTCGTAACGCCAATATCCGCCATGATTAAAGCTTCTTCGAGTTCGTCCAATGCAGCCTGATCAAGTTTGCGTCCACGGAACAAAGCACCGATAGAGCCTGTAAGCTTTTCTGATGATTTGCCGAGCCCGGCACGAAGACGACCAAGCCAGCTTTTCTTAACGTCGTCACTCATGATACACGTTGAACCTCAAGATTGCCGTTCGTGACGCGAACAACGTGGCCCGTGATGATTTCTCCAGGCTCAGCGCCATCAATAATATATGCAGGAACATAATGCTGAGTAAGGCCGCGTCCGTTCTTTTCAACAAGTACGTTCACGGCGTTGCCGATTTCAGCAGACATGAAGTGATTGAGAGCGATGTCTCCTGCAGCGCGAATTTCCTGTGCGCGTGCCTTTCGCTCAGGCACATCAACCGTTGGCATCTTTGCAGCGGGCGTCCCTTCGCGTTCTGAATAGGGGAATACATGAAGGTGGGTCAGGCCAAGATCACTGACAGAGGATAGCGTGTTCTCAAACATCTCTCGGGTTTCAGTAGGAAAGCCGGTTATCAAATCGGCGCCAAAGACAACATCAGGGCGAACGGCGCGCGCGCGCTGGACCACGCGAAAGGCATCATCTCGAAGATGGCGACGTTTCATCCGTTTGAGAACCATATCGTCCATAGCCTGTAAGCTAAGGTGCAAATGTGGCATCAGTCTTGGCTCATTTGCCAGCGTATCAAATAAGGCGTCATCCATCGCTGCAGGATCGAGCGAGCTGAGGCGTAATCTCATGAGCTCTGGTACTTGCACCAAAAGCCGCTTAATTATTTCACCCAACTGTGGTTGTCCCGGAAGGTCTGTGCCATAGGAACAGATGTCGACGCCCGTTAGAACAATCTCGCAATAGCCTTCTTTAATCAGTGTGCGGGTTTGTTCAACAATTGCCCCCAAAGGCACGGAACGATTATTGCCGCGTGCGAAGGGGATTATGCAAAATGTACATCGATGGTCACAGCCTTGTTGTATCTGAACAAAGGCGCGCGAACGACCATCAAAACCTTTGACGAGATGACTCGCTGTTTCTTTAACCGTCATGATATCTGCGACTTGAATTTCTGCGTGGCCGTTCAAGCTTGCGAACGTTTCCGCACGCATCTTCTCTTCGTTGCCGATGACGTCGTCAACTTCAGGCATTGCAGCGAACGTTTCTGGATTTAATTGAGCGGCGCAACCGGTAACAATGATTCGTTTTTCTGGATTCTTTCGATGTGCTTTGCGAATAGTTTGACGCGCCTGACGTTCAGCCTCGGCGGTAACGGCACATGTATTAATGATGATTGCGTCATTAAGCCCGGCTTGAACGGCGTGGCCCCGGATAACTTCGCTCTCAAATGTATTGAGACGGCAACCCATGGTGATGATATCGGAAGCGCTCATGAGCTTGAACCCAAAAGTGATTCTGGGATGACACCTTCAAAGCTTGTCTCAAAAGGGCCTGTCTGGGTAACGCGTCCTTCGCTGATGTGCTCAACAGTCAAAAGCCCGCCGAGTAATTCGACATGCACACGTGGCCCTGTAAGGCCACGGCGATGTGCATTCACAGCCGTTGCACACGAACTGGAACCACTGGCAAGCGTAATGCCTGCGCCACGTTCCCATACACGAACCCGAATACGATCTTCGGACAAGACTTGAACGACTTGAACATTCGTGCGCTCTGGAAATAAATCATGGTGTTCAACGATGGGACCAATCTTATCAAGGTCTACAGCGTCCACATCATCGACAAAAAAGCTGACGTGTGGATTGCCGACATTAACGCATGCAGGATCGCTAAGGCCATCAACGCTCAGGTCGACGTGCAGTGTATCCATTTCATGAGCTAGCGGGATATCACGCCAATTCATCCAGACAGGGCCCATATCAACTGTGACCAACCCGCCCTCACCGCGCCATGCTTCTAAATTTCCGGCCAGCGTTTCAATAACGGTACGATCTGATTTCAGTTCCTTCATGAGCTGATCTGCGATGCAGCGCGTTGCATTGCCGCATGCACCTACCTCGCCACCATCATTGTTTCGAATGCGCATAAAAACGTCAGCGTCACTATTTTGCGATGGCTCAAGCACAATGAACTGGTCGCAGCCAACGCCTGTATGGCGGTTCGCAATGCGCCTTGCTGCTGCATCATCAAACGATACGGCATGCTCACGAGCATCGATGACAATAAAGTCGTTGCCGAGCCCATGCATCTTCTTAAAGGGTAATCTTGTACTCATAAGGCCTTACATAGTTCCGACAGACCCCTAAAGTCCATAGTGAAGGTGATTCTTTGCTTGGAAATTATTTTGATTTAAGGAAGCTCTGCATATGAAATTCGGCTTGCGAGGCTTCATAAATATGGTCTTGCCCGATGGGACACGCAAGGCGCGCGCGGCATCCAGTTCTTAAACAGTCACCGCCATCAGGCGTTGCGATGAAGGCGCGGCACTCAGCAACATCGTAATTCCCAGGCGTAAACGCATCTATACCATTGCGCACCAGGGCGTATGCCTGACCTTCTAAAGCGGTTTGAGACAATCACTCTCGAAATTTGGGCGAAACACGGCATCCGACAAGCAGGGTTTTGGACGACCGAGATCGGTGACAACAATCACGATCTTTATTATTTGCTGGAGTGGGAATCCCTCGCTGAACGGGAAGAACGCTGGACCGCATTTCATGCCGATCCAGAATGGATTTCAAAACGAGCTGAGACTGAAAAAGATGGACCGATTCTTACCCATCTAAGCAACTTGATCTTAAAGCCGACTTCGTTTTCATCCGTCAAATAAGTATCAGATTATCCGGTGGTCGACTGCTTAAATGTGGTCGTCACCGGCAACTGATGGATAGACGAACAACGCTGGCGTCCCGCCCGTGTGTAAAAAGATGACCGGCCCCGCATTATCAAATTTACCAATCTTCACATAGTCGACCAGACCCACCATTGCCTTACCCGTGTAAACTGGATCCAAGAAAATGCCTTCCGTTCGCGCCAGCAACTGAATAGCTGCAATCATCTCAGGCGTCTCAATGCCGTAGCCGGGACCGACGTAAGCACCATCACAAATCACATCTATAACACTTTTAAGATCAGGCCGTTTAACTAAGCTCGTCAGTGATTCAATAAGTGACGTGACTTTCTTTCTCTGTGCCTCACCAGCGCGGCTAACACACATCCCAATAACGGGGATTTCTAGCCCCGCAAGCGACAGGCCAATCAGTAAACCAGCTTGTGTACCAGCACTTCCCGATGCATGTACGATTGCGCTTGGATGAACATTGTTCTCACGAAACTGCTGAGCAAGCTCCATAGCACAGGCAACATATCCCATAGAACCAAGTGCGTTCGATCCACCGATAGGTACGATGTAAACGGTCTCGCCTTCTGCCGTCAGTTCAGCATCAACAGACGACATAGCCGCATCCATATCAGCGTCTTTCTCAACAAAATGCGGGATAGCACCAAACAAGTAATCTAAAAGCGCGTTGCCATTTGTCTCGTATAAGTCATCAGTGCGCACACGTTCTAATACTGCATGACACTTCATCCCAAGTCGCACCGCCGCAGCAGCGGTTTGCCGAACATGATTTGACTGAGTGCCACCCGCCGTAACAATTACTGTGGCGCCTTTGGCTTGCGCCTCTGCCATAAGAAACTCGAGCTTCCGAACTTTATTGCCACCAAGTGCAAACCCCGTGCAGTCGTCACGTTTTATCCAAATGTCAGGACCACCAAGTGCTTTGGTAAAATTTGGCAGCGCTTCTAGCGGTGTTGGCGTATGCGCCAAAGTAACGCGTGGTGTATTTGAAAAAATATCCACCATCAGGATGCAACTACTGGCATATCGATTGGTCCTTCAGCTCGACTATGGACAAATTGATCAACGAATTTGTTCTCACTTTTCGTCATCTTATCAGCAGGTCCATCCCAAATAACTTTTCCATCATGCAACATCGCAACCCGGTCACCCAACCGTTCTGCACCTGCCATATCGCTATCAATAGAAATCGCCGTGCAATCGAGTTCTCGAACCAAATCTAAAACCAAATCATTGATAACGTTCGACATGATAGGATCAAGTCCAGCTGTCGGTTCATCTAAAAGTAAAAACTCAGGGTTGCCAAAAATAGCACGTGCAATGCCCACACGTTTTTGCATGCCGCCCGACAATTCAGCGGGCGAAAGGTCAGCAACATGTGGATCTAGCCCCACCATCACCAGCTTATCTATCGCGGCACTTTTGAGTTTATCGATATCCGCATTGCCCGCTTGTAGCGTCCGAAAAGCAATATTTTCCCAAGTCGTCAAACTATCGAATAAGCCGGAACGCTGGAACAACATGCCCGTTCTGGCAATAAAAGCATCACGATCATCACCGCGAAGACGTGCCGTATCTTCGCCTTGAATAAGCACTTCACCCGCATCCATTGGCACAAGTCCCAATAGACATTTCAAGAGCAACGTCTTGCCTGAACCAGACGTCCCGATCAGGACCATCGACTGCCCTTCGGCGACACTAAGATTAATATCTGTCAGCACATGATTGTCGGCGAAACTTTTCTTTAAGCCTCGCACTTCCAGGAATGGCGTGTCTGTCATGATTGAAAATTCCATGAAGACAGGTCCGGCTGCATTTTATACCACGTTGTTTCACGCTCATATGCACGACCAACACGGTATAATGTTGATTCGTCAAACAGCCTTCCAATAAACTGGATCGAAGAGGGCAGACCCGACTTTGTAAATCCTGTCGGCACACTCAAACCCGGCAACCCCAAAAAATTCACTGGACGTGAGCAATGACCAACTTTGGATAAAAGCTCGCCCGCCCCTGGCCCGGCACGAACATCAGATTCTTTGATTGTCGGCACATCCATGATCATCATCGGCGTCATTAAAACGTCCACATGACCAAATACCATGTCGTTAAATGCAGCCAATAATTCAGTGCGTAAGTTCAAAGCTTGTATATAGCGCGTCGCGGGCGTTGATAATCCGCCTGCAAGTCGTCCAAACGTTTGCGCTCCATACTCGCCACGTCGCGTCTCTAGCCAGTTTTGATGTAATGCAGCACCTTCAGTTGCTGTAATTAAACTGGTGAGTGAATTTGTATGTTCTATCGCATCAGGCAAATTCACATCGATGATATCAGCACCAGATGCTTTCAAAACATCAACAGCTGCCTGGAATCGGTCTCCCAGTTCAGGCGTGATCCCATCCATAAAGTGACTGGTAGGAAGGCCGATTTTCAAGCCCTTCACACCTGCATCGATATGACCCAAATAATCTCCAACCGGGATATTTGCGGACGATGCGTCATCGCCGTCATGGCCGGCGAGAACAGATAGCATCAATGCGTTGTCGGTCACTGTTCGAGTTAGAGGACCAATAGTATCCAATGTATGCGATAGCGGCATGGCACCGTATCGACTGACCCGGCCCATTGTGACTTTCATACCAACGACACCACAGCATGCAGCCGGCAATCTCACAGAACCACCCGTATCCGAGCCAAGCGCACCAAACGTTGCGCGTGCAGCAACCATTGCACCCGACCCACTAGAAGACCCACCGGTCATATGATCAGGATTCCAGGGATTACGAACATCACCTGTAATTTCATTATGACCCGTCACACCAAAGGCAAACTCGGCCATATTCAGGCGCGCAACATCCAAAGCCCCAGCGTGGTCTAAATTCTTTAACGCGCCGGAAAGTGTTTTTGGTAAAAACCCTCTGCGTACCTTTGAGCCACATTCAGTCAAGCGGCCGGGACGATAAAACATATCCTTATGGGCAAGGGGCACGCCTGAAAGCGCACCTATGCCAATAGCGCCATCTGCGGCTAACGCCTGACGACGTGCGTCTTCTATATCTATACCTGCGAGTGCATTTAGCTTAGTGTCAGAATCTTGCAAACGAGCGCAAGACGCCTCAGTCACTTCAACCGAAGAAATTTCACGGGCGGCAAGTGCTGCTGTGATCTCTGTTAAAGATGCATCGCACGGGTTCGTTGGTAATTTCGTCACGACGTTTTATCCTCATGTGACAAATCACGAAGCATTTTATAATAGCGTGCAGGTTCAGTATCAAATACCTGACCACCACCAGCCGCTTTAATAATATCACCAATTGGCTTACTGGCCCGCGCTGGATTCAAGACATCTCTAGCGCCCAGGTTCGTCGCTTGAACGGCTTTAAGCCAATGAGCGAGCGCATCATCATCTGTAGTCATGGCTTTCTCATCCAATTCCCGTTTACATCTTGAATATATTCACCTGACTCAGCACGTTGGACCGCTTTTTCAGCGGCAAGAGTTTCAACCGCATCCAGAGGTATCCCGTTCTTACGTGTGATATCACGATAGAGCTGTCGTCTTTTCAAATTCGTATCATCCACGAGTCTGGCAATGTCTGGCCCACTTGTGACGATACCAATATAGCCGTCAGTTCGCTCACCGACGAAACCTTGCGCCTGAGCTTGTTGTAGTGTCGTTGATTGCGCGAACGCCGGCATCGACATCGAAAAGCTAAAGATCGCTATGAGAAATATTAAACTTCTGAGACTTGTCTTCATCGCGCGTACACCCCTAGAAAAGGCCTGGATTGTTCGATAACGCTTGATCGATATCTTTCTCAACCTTAACGCGCACTCCATGCTCAACCTTAACACTAAGATTAATGACAATTGGCTTGTCTGGCGCTTGCATTTGAACCTGCGGTGTACAGGCAATGGTGAGGAAAGATATCATCACCGCGGTGAGTACAGCAGAATAATTACGGTACGACATTGGCCGTTCTCCGTCTGTTTGCTCCTCCTACGGCTTTCCGGAGGGACCCTGCACACGGTCCCGAATGGTTTCCGGAAGGTCTTTAAACACGCTAACGCTTTGCACCAAATCCCGCAAGGCACCATGAAGGTTAACATTCAATTCAATCTTCTTTCCATCGAATAAATCCGGGTTCGCCCCTTTGATTTTAGCCGTCGCTGTAATATTTCCTGATAAGGGCCCATCCAGTGACACGTCGTTATCAGAATATTGAAAATTGGCTAAAGCTTTTGCCACTAATTCTGCCATTTCACCACTTTGCTTTAACGACTTTACGGCTGCTCCAGAGCAAAATCTAAGCACACCCGGCGTATTCGTCCATATCCGCGCGTTATCAATCACGGGCCCTGTATCATCGATTCTAATGGGAACACTTCCTTCAAGTCGGCCTTCTGCCTCCAAATCTTCAATATCAATCGATCGGGCAATTTCCTTGGCATCTAATGATTTAATCGTCGCCACAAACGATGTTGGGATATTATCAAATGGGATATTTACATCTCGAAAACTAATAGTCCCACCTGCCAATGGCCAAGCTGCAGATAATATATTTAGAGAACCGATACCTGGTAAATCAAACCGCACATCACCAGACCAAAGTGGCAGACCTGCATCAACCAAACCTATCTTCAGTGTTTGTTCGCCCTTAGATTTTAATTCTAAAAGGTCATCGAAAATGATCGTTCCGTTAACGCCTGAGAATGCAGCTGGCGTGGTCCCAAAATCAAGATCAGCAAAACCAATAGATCCAGTTGACGTCATGCGTGCGCCAGACCAATTAACCCGAGTGCCAGCCGTAACCGCACCAGAGACATCTGCCACATGGCCACGAAGTAAAGGTATCAAATCTTGCGGTTGAGCTTTGCCAGGAAGGATTGCCCATCTCAGCAACTTGATTTCAAAATGACCTCGATCAATTTGGAACCGGTGGCGCGCGTCAATCTGAGCTTCTGGTCCGTCATCAAACCCAATATACCCTTCAAAATCGACCGAGCCCAATCGATGCCCAGCTAACCCGCACACCGCAATTGGCGTAAATCGCAGGGGCCGGCGATGATCAACCGACTTGCCTTTGGTCAGGTTGAGTTTTGCACCAAGTATTTTCTCCCAGCCCTCAACACTTAAAACACCGTCCAAGCCAGCGATAGCAATATCAGGTCCTTCAATTCGAATATCACCATCTTTTAGTAACGCCTTAGCCCACCAGGTCCCTCGCGTAACATCGAAACTTCCAGTCCCTGCAAAACTTGGCGATGTCCCAGACAATGGATATTCTCCAGCGCCTTTGAGCTCAAACTCGGTTGTCTTGAGGAGGCTTGCAATATCAATACGCTTAAGACCGTTAGGCCCCATGATTGCATGAACCAATGGAGCGCCGTTTTCATCGGGGCAAAGTGAGATCGGTCCTGGCCGCAAGATGGCATCATTGATTGTCAATTGTGTCGCACGAACATTTGCATAGCCTTGAGGATAAACTCGAATACCTTCCTTCCCGTATCCAATCTGACTTTCCAGAGATATAGAACCATCACTTGTTTTATAACCCAGTAGAACTTCACCAGACAGACTTGCATCCAGACCAACTATTAAAGAAGGATTGGATGCTGTCCCCGATAACCGCAACGTCACAGCTTCTGTTGCAAATTCAAACTTTTGCAATCGCATCTGCCAGGGATCAAACCGAATAGCGAAATCTTCAAATACAACGCCGTCAGTCGTTGATGGCCATATTATGCCTCCGGCATCACCAGAGAACGGTAACCAGTCGACAAACACCCCGTCATAACCCATAGCTATGCGTAATGGGTCCGTTCGATTTGGCCCTCCGGTCAGGAATAGTACGCCGTCGATCGTCTCAAACGTTGTTTCTACTCGTCTGTAAGCGCCCCCTGCGGCCATGCCAGCATCAAAATTGATGCCTGCAAATGGCTGGACCCGCCACCCTCACTGATCAATCAGCAAAGACGCTTTACCATTTATCGTCGCGTCGACCTCTTGCTCGGGGAGATTGATGCCGAGTTGAGACACATCAATCCATCCCGACACGTCACCCGTTGTCCTAACAGCGCCAGATTGCATGCGACCAGTTAAGACTTGCAAGTCTTCCCGTGCCCCTTTGATATCGAACGCGACGGCGCCAACCAAATCTATATTGCCTGGTAGCTTAAATGGCCCTTTCAGACCATCCGTCGCCATTTCGCCCATTAATCGCAAAAGCGATGTTGGATCGATCAAATCATCCGTCTCAGCACGCACCTGCAACGACAAGCCTGTACCAGCACATCCTAATAGAAATTCAGCTTCTGCAGCGCGGCCTTTAATGTCTCCAACCAAATCAACATGACCAAAGTTCACACCTTCTATGATGACGTCTTTTAGACTTAATGATCCGCCTCCATTCAACGCTGCCGGAAAATGACCATTGATGTTAATGGCACCAGCCATTTCCGCGAATTGAATTTCGGCTTCACTTGCAGCGTCTTGAATATCGAGCGTCAATTGCAGCTGATCTGAAGCGTCTAAAATTCCTCGCAACCGCCCACTAATTCGGGCTTTTGGATGCTGTAATGCGAATACGATATGTGCTTGCGAGCCAAGGCCATCCGTCAAAAGCAGGTCACCATCAATTGCGGCTACGACCTCGCCCATAGGACTAGCAATCCTCAGCAGCCCCTCATTGATTTTGATTGGACCTCGTACTTGAAGACCCTTTCCCTCACCTTCATCATTCATAAAACAGAAAGTGGGCCCAGATCGACGCCAGAGATATTTAGACCGATTGGAACTTCCAACGCATCCACAACAAGTCCGTCAATCGTGCCTCCGAAAACGCGTTCGAGTGCATAATCAATCGTTACAGATTTTGTGCGAATATTTGAATTCGAGCCCAGATCAATATTATTAATAACAGCACGCGCAAACCCAACGGATTTCACATCAAGTGTGGCACCATGAAAGCCCATGTCTGCCAGGGCATGCTTGGCACCAATACCAACGAGCTACGGCAAGCTCATGTACGCTACGCCAAAATCTATCAGCAAAACAGCGAGAAAACCGGTCATCAGAACGGGTTTCTTCATACGGTGACGCGCTCTCAATTAGGGATTAAAATGGCTCAAACGTGATTAGATCATGCGTCTAAACATCGTCAATTTCAATATGGTCACGCGAACGTTATCCATGGTCAAGTACAGGCCTATTTCGAATTATGGTACAGTGGCGTAAATTCGTTACTGACTTTGGAGGATTCTAATGATCGATAAAATGAATGACGTCGTCGAATATTGGTTTGGTACGACAGAAGATGGGGCACACGTCGAACCCCAAGTCTTTTGGTTTAAATCCACACCTGAGCTTGATGAAGAGATTCGGTTAAAATTCCTTGATCTTCACGACGAAGCTCTATCTGGCACTTTCGACGGCATGGTCCAAACCTCGAATGATTATTTGGCGATAATCATTTTGTTCGATCAATTGCCCCGCAACATGTTCCGAAACACATCTCGCGCTTTTGCCACAGATGAGAATGCGAGAATTTGGACCCGTAAAGCGATTGAAAATGGCATAGACACGTCACAATCGTCAGTGCATCGCCAAAGCTTCTTTTATTTACCGCTGGAACATAGCGAAGATCTAAATGATCAGAATGAGAGTGTTCAATTATTTAAAACCCTCGGTTATGATAAATATACGAGATATGCTGTTGCGCACCGCGATGTCATTGCATCGTTTGGACGTTTCACGCATAGGAACAAGATACTTGGTCGGGAATCGACACCCGAAGAAATAGAATATCTTAGCAAACCAGGCGCTAGATTTTAATGATGAGAAGAAAGCAGATAACAATGTCACAATTGGTTATCAAAAACACGCTCCTAAGCGTCATGGTCTTAGCTGTCACGAGCGCATGTGTCACAACGAAAGATCGAACGGGCACTTTCCTTAAATTAAATGATGACCAAGGGAAGATCGAAACGAGTGCAGCCATGTATTCTGGCATTGAACCACTCCGCATCCAGTTTTCGGATACCCGCGAGATAGAAGAATATGCTCTATACCGTGGACCGAATGGCCAGTCAGAAATCTTGTTTGTAGAAACAACGCCTTTCAACGCACACAATACGGCGTTGGATTTTGACAAACTCATCGCAGTATCTGCAAATATGTGGCGGTTCAATCAAGGCCAGAACCTCGTGTTTGGTGAGAGTGTCTCGGTCAAAACTGAAATCACTATGTTCTGGGCACAACCTTATAAACAATCAGCTAGCGGACGACACTGTGTTGGCTTTTCGAGTCAATGGGATACCTGTGACGAAGACCCCCAGTTTCGCCCCAGCAAGATTATGTTTGGCTATCACTGTTCTCCCAAGGGCCAGTCATTCAGCGCCAAAGATGGCATAGATTTCGTGAAATCAATTGATATCCGAGGCATTTCTGTCCCTGGCAACATTAGATCCGCTTACGATTTGCAAAAAAATGGCGCGCCCACCCCTACGCGTGAGCTCCAGATTTCTAACCTGGTACTTGCTCAAGATGGCGGCGGCGGAGTTGTAGGATTACCCGACTTTCCACTTCTCATCGCACGAACTTTCAATGATTTTGACGGGCCATGTACTGGATGTTGATGGCTTTTATGCTTTAGTCATTTGGGCGAATTGTAATTTTGGTTTTCGGCTCAAGAAGCTCAAAGGCTGCATCGTCAAAAGATGGCGGTCCAAAAAACACGCGTGCATCATTAGAAAATCCATAGTCCTCAAGCGGTATGCCAAAAATTCCCTGATCAAAATCATGGTTTCCATTGGCATCATGATAGACAGCGATAGCGTGCCGTCCTGGATTTAAATTCTTAAAGATCATCACAGCTCGATTTTCACTAATCGGGACATGCGTTTCAGTGATCATACCATCAGAGTCTGGGAACAGTTCTGATGTATCGTACACAGCAATATGCACATCACCTTCATTGCTGGATAATCCAATGACTTCAACCTCGAGGTCTGCAGCTATTCCAACGCCTGTTGTCAGGAAGATAATAGAGAATACCGTAAGGGCGATCCGTCTCATGACGGCATCAATCAAATACGAATATTAAGGTAATAGCCTCTGGGTGCACCTTGCTCTAGTGGCGTACCTTGATTGAGCAATCCATGTAGGCGCTTCAACCCTGCTTGCTCTTGCGGAGACTGGTTTTGCTCAAGGAATTGGGCGCGCGCTTGAACTTCGCGACCTTCCTCAGATTGATAGCGTGTTCGGGACGGCTTTGCCGCCTCCACCTTGCTACCTGCTATGTTAATTGCATCCGTCATAAAAAGAACGTAGCGGCTAAATGGTTAACGGTTGATGAATCAACGCGTTCAACAATGTGGATAACTCATCGGACGTGATTAAATATTTCAAACTTTGGGTGCACGCCTTCACGGAAACTGTTCAACGCCCACGTTACGCTTGGAAATGCCAGTTCATCCCAAGGTATTTCATCCCACGAGAATAAATCCGCTTCGAGGCTTTCTATGCCCGGTGCAAGTTCAGCATTTTGCATTTCCGCATGATAGACCATGTATATCTGGGAAATTCGTGGGATTTCGAACATGCCCAAAAAGGCCTTTATATCCACGTGAGCCCCAGACTCCTCTAACACTTCCCGCACAGCCCCTTCGCTTACCGCCTCACCCAGCTCCAAATAACCAGCGGGCATCGTCCAATAGCCAATGCGCGGTTCGATTGCCCGTTTGCACAAAAGAATTTTATCTTCCCAAGTACACACGGCACCCGCCACGATACGTGGATTGTCATAGTGTACAAACCCACAGTCAGTGCAAACCATGCGCTCACGGTCGTCACCATCTGGAATTTTGCGAACGATCGGTCCTTTTGGTGGTGTCATCAACAAGCCTAACCTATTTCATTCAATTAATTGTGTCAGGAACGTATATGCACTGCAAATGCGGCTGCAAACCTGATAACAAGTGCTATAATCTGTATGAACAACTTGAGGATGCCAATGGCAATCCACGCACAACGCCATGAAGATGCCGAATTTGACCTGTCTCCCGTAGGGGCTCGTGACCGGACTTTCTTGGGTGGACTTAGTCTAAGTGCACGGTCATGGCTATTTTTCCTAGCTTGCATCATCGCTGCTGCCGCACTTGGCGGCTTATATCATCACGTTGATCAGCGCCTTGATGATGCCATGCAGCAGATGCAGCGAGCATCACGTATCGACGAGCTCGCCAATGCTGTTGAGCGTGGCACCTACAGCTTGCAAGCACGACAACAAAAATTCCTGCTCACACGAGATACAACGATCGCCGACGGGTTTTCAGCCGATCTGACGGACACATCATCTGCCCTGGATGAATTGTTTTCTTATCCAGATGCTCAACCTCTCGCGCAACATGTAACAACCATTCGTGATGGCCTGGTACAATACGACCAGCAATTCCAAGCATTTCTGACTGCCGAACGTGAAATTGGCCTTCAGACAGAAACAGGGTTGAGTGCACAACTTCAGCATACATCCGCTGCATTACGTGCAGCGTTTCGAGGTACTGGAAATGCGAACTTAATCAATCAAGTCGAGCGCATCGATCAACAAGGTGAAGAGACGGTTCTATCGGGATCGAAAAAAGGCGTTGAGGAAATCCGCAAACGCTATGATGCACTCACTGCATTTGTGAATGTTGTCGAAATCTCCGCAGAAAAAAAATCAGAACTTGATGCGTTATTGAAAATGCACGAAACGCAAATGTTGTCGATTATTAACGCGCGGTTTGAGCTTTCAGGACAGACGCGCAACTTTGAAGAATTATTTGATTATTTTGTCCCAAGCCTGACGGGCCTTGCTGGATTTGCAGAACGGCTTCGTATTCAGGCGTCAGCAGAAGTTCGCAATATGCAGTTATTTGCGCGCTATACAATCCTCGGCGGGTCAATGGCGATTATCCTGTGGTTACTATTTTTTGGTCTATTGCTGATCAAAAGCCTCAGTAGCCCGGCACGTCAGATTGCCAGTGCTGTCGAACGAATTGCTCGTGGCTCAAACCACGTCACGGTGCCTGCGCAAGGGAACAAAGATGATTTCGGCCGAATTGCCCGCATGCTTGATGGCTGGGCAGATACAATCATCGAAGCAGATCAGCTACGTACAGATCTAGAGCGAACACGTGATCGAATGGACCAATCTGTACTCGATGCTGAGGCAGCGGCTGAACGCGCCGCGAATGCTGAAAGCCGAGCGATCCGCGCCGAAGAGGATGCTGAAACAGCTAAGCGAGACGCGATCAATTCAATTTCGGCGCCAGAACCAAAGGTTAGCCCCGAACCTTTGACCGCAGAGCCAGCGCCTCAAATTACTGCAGCTCGTGTGATGCCAGAACGCCGCCCTCGACCGAGCGCCTTCGAACATTATGATGATACATCACTTGACGTAAAAAGTGGCCCAATCTCAACCGTTTCACAGCAATTACAAAACTTCACACAGTATGTCACTGCTGCTGCCAACGATGTCGAACGAACTGAAGCTTTAATTAAAGGCATCGATCAAATGACACAGCTCGTTGATGACATCGGATCACTCGTTATAACAATTCGTGACCAAAGCAATCTTTTAGCATTCCGCTCACCCGCAAAAGATGCGTCACAAGGGGTAGATGAAAATCTCATTCCATTTGCTGATGACGGTCGCGGCAATGAAGCTGAGCGCGTCTATGCACAACGTTTTGATCAGCTTCGAGAAGCAACGGATCGCACAGAACGCACCGCTATTCGGATACAGAAAACACTTGAGCATATAAGCGAAATCGCCCGCGAAATCGCTGAGACCGCATCACATCAAGCACTGGATGCCACTAATCGATTGTTGTCCCAATCAGAATATTTGCAAAATATGCTGGACGATATTTTGAGCCGCGTGCACCCAGCAAAACCAGGCGCACTATCAGTTCAACGTCCACAAAAGCGTTCTAACGACGACCCGTTCGCTTAAATTACTCGGTTATAATAACGGCAACGCCTGGCAATGTTTTGCCTTCAATCCACTCTAAGAATGCACCACCTGCTGAAGATACATACGAGAACCCATCTTTAGCACCTGCATTTACCAATGCAGAAATAGTATCACCACCCCCTGCAACTGAGAGTAGCTGGCCAGCGCGGGTCAACTCTGCAACGCTTTTTGCGACAGCATTTGTGCCACCGTCAAAAGGCGATACTTCAAACGCACCCAATGGCCCGTTCCACAAAACGGTTCTTGCTGACTTCAATCTGAGTTGCAGGTCAGCAATACTTTTAGGCCCGATATCTAAAATCATCATATCACTCGGCACATCGTTTAACCCAACGGTTTCAGAACGCGCCCCTTCTGCAAAAGTATCCGCCACAACGACATCCAGTGGCAGTACAATCTCACATCCTGATTTCGCTGCAATTTCGACAATGGCACGTGCGTCATCTGCCATCTCTTTTTCACATAATGACTTCCCGATATCGACACCGTTGGCATAAAGGAATGTATTTGCCATACCTCCACCGATGACAATCTGGTCGACCTTCTCGGTCAGGTGACCAAGAACAGCCATTTTCGTTGAAACCTTGGCGCCGCCGACAACAGCAATCACCGGGTGTTGAGGCGTTTCCAAAGCCCCTGACAGCGCTTTGATCTCAGTTTGCATCAATCGCCCCGCAACGGATGGAAGGATATGCGCAACACCCTCTGTTGACGCATGTGCACGATGTGCCGTTGAGAATGCATCACTGACAAAAATATCGCCGTTCGCTGCAAGATCAGCAGCAAAAGTATCAAGGTTCTTTTCCTCGCCCGGATGGAAGCGAACATTCTGAAGTACGATAAAACTTCCCCAAGCCGCAGCATCAATCGTTTGCTTAGCAACATCACCTATACAGTCGTCAGCAAAGGCAACAGATTTGCCTGAAATCTCAGCCAGTGCATCAGCAATTGGTTTGAGACTAAGATCAGCAACAACCTCACCTTTTGGTCGACCAAAATGTGATAAGATCACAACCTTAGCACCCTTGGATGAGAGCTCCTCCAACGTTTCCATTGCACGGTCAATCCGTGTTGTATCCGTGATTTTGCCATCTCGCATCGGCACGTTGAAATCAACGCGCACCAGAACGCGTTTGTTTGCTACATCAACATCATCCAAAGTTTTTAGGCGCATCGGTTTCCTCAATGTTTACTGAAATGGTTCTTTGATTGGCTTATAGCGAAGGCTAAGCATAGGAGCAACGAATGGCATTAGTTGGCAGGTAAGGCCTCAAGACGTGCTTTCGCAGCCTGTTCTTTTTCAGTATCCCCAAGAACTTCATATGCACGGATCAAGCGTTCCCAACCCGTTCGATCATTGGGATTTTCTTCTAGTTTCTCGGCAAGCCGATTAACCATTGATTGAATGAATGCCATCCGGTCTTCAGCCGACATTTCGCCCGCCGCCTTCATTTGTTCTTGTGTCGGGCCAGGTGCGGCTGGCGATGATGATGCAGAAGAGTTTTCTGGGAGCGATGACTTCATACCCAGTGCAATATTTTTTGCTGTTTCACTCGGCTTTAAGTCAGCAGCATCAAATCCACCTTGTTCGGCCGCGCGGGCAATTTGCTCACGGACAGCATCTGAGAACAATGCATTTTCCGGCACGATTGCCAACAAATCTGTCCAGATTTGAGCAGCACCCTCAAGGTCGTCTCCCATCGCTTTGTCCAGCCCTATATAGAACCAGGGTTTGGGAAGCGTCGGATCTTTCTCTCGGGCTTCGATAAAGTCAGCGAATATTTCAGTTGTGAACTCGCCACTTCTTGCCATGAGCCGCGCCTCAGCCCAATCAGCTAAGACTTCAGGATGACGATTAGAAAGTGGGACCGCTTTTTGAAATGCAGCGGCAGCTTTTCTGGGATCCCCGATTGTTGCATATGTTCGACCCAACAATACCCATCCACGCCGATCGTCTGGATTCTCAAGCAGACGCTCTTCCAGACTCCGCGCGAGTTCTGCCATTGGTGCCTGGCCCGTATCTTCGTTTGCGGTTTGAATATCGGTGCGTTCAGCCAATGGGAAATTAGGAATCTCTGGCGAACCCGTTTCATTGTAAAAAGCAAAGGCGAGGACAGGGACAGTGACGGCCGTCATGATAATTGGCAAACTACCGCCTTTAGATCTCTTAGGTATTAATCTCGATGCTTCTTCATCTGCAGCAAGTAATCTGCGTTGAATTTCAAGTCTGGCCGCAGCCAATTCAGATTGGCCAATACGGCCATCAGCAGCATCTTTTTCAAGTTCAACCAGCTGATCTTTATACACATTAATATCGTATTCAGCGCGGCTTACACTCGAGCGTGCGCCGGAAAGCAAGGGGAGCAACAAAACCAGAAAAATAGCCAGAGCCAGTAGACCTGCAAACAACCAAAACATCATGGTTTATCCTCTTCCATGAGTTTCTTCAGACGTGTCGCTTCTTTTTCATTTAACGAATTCACTGTCACATTACCTTCTGAGACAGACGCATGGCGCCGCCGATAAAATAGCCAAATCACACCTATACCAAACATCAAGATGACCCAAGGACCAAACCAAAGGGCATATGTTTTGAGCTTAAATGGTGGGTTAAGAAGCACGAAGTCACCGTACCGAGACACGACATAATCAATGACTTCTTCATTACTATCGCCTTGCGTAATCCGTTCACGTACAAGAACACGTAGATCGCGGGCAAGATCAGCATCAGAATCATCAATCGATTGATTTTGGCAGACGAGGCATCGCAATTCTTTACCCACGACACGTGCACGTGCTTCTAACGCCGGGTCTTCGAGTATCTCATCCGGATTAACAGCATGCGCCGGGCTCATCATGGTTATGGAAATCAAAGCGATTGCGAGAACACGATAAATCATCCCCCACTCCCTTGGCGTAACTGATCAATTAATGGCTTCAATGTCTCATCCCAAGATTGTTCTGTGATCGGGCCGACGAATTTGTATCTAACAATGCCCGCTTTATCGACGATGAATGTTTCTGGCGCGCCGGTAACGCCAAATGCAATGGCCGCTTTAGATTTAGGATCATCACCAACCAACGTATACGGATCGCCAAAGCGACGTAACCAAGCAGGGCCTGCCTCGCGGTCAGTTTCACGCCAATCGATACCATATATAGGCACCCAATCGTTCTTTTTAATTTTCATGAGAAAAGGATGCTCTACCCGGCAAGCGACGCACCATGAGCCAAACACATTCACCATCGACACTTCGCTTTTAAGGTCGTCGCTTGAAAAACCCACATCATCTCGACCTGCGAGAGGCGGCAAGTCAAACTCAGGCACGGGCTTACCTTCAATCAAGCTAGGTAATCTTTGCGGATCCAAAGTAAGGCCAACCGCAAGGTAGCCCCCGATCAACAAAAAACCAAGCAACGGCAGAATGAATATCAGTCGCTTCATGATATCTGTATCATTCTGCCGCTTGTGGTTGCTGCGTTGATGACGATGTTCGCGTAGGCGCACCAACACGATAGCGTCGATCAGACAGGCTAAGCCCACTACCAATCATCATCGAAATAGCGCCAATCCACATCCAAACCACGAGTGGATTGAAGTAGATGCGTGTTACGTAGGAGCCATCACTTTTGGAATCCCCAATGACCCCATAGAGGTCACCAGAAATCAGCGTATGAATGCCAGCCTCTGTGGTTGCCATTTGACGAACGGTATAGGTTCGCTTCTCAGGATAAAGAACCGTCACGAAATTACCGTTCTTTGTAACCGTGAACTTACCTTCGGTTGCGAGATAATTAGGACCCTGCTTTTGCTCAGCCCCATCAAACCGAAAATCATAACCAGAGACTTGAACCGTATCACCAGGCGCCATGCTTTGTACGCGCTCAACTGTCCACGCACCTGCGCCAGTCACACCAGCAACTGTCATTGCCAGTCCCAAGTGAGCTAACGTCATCCCCCATGACGCACGCGGCAAATTAATAAATCGACGCACTGAGTCACCAACAGGGATTTTGAAGAGGCGTATCCGCCCAGCAACTTCCGTTAACGTGCCAATGATAAGCCAAGACGCAATGGCGACACCAACAATCCCCCATGGAGATTGACCACTTTGAAGTGTCCATGTTGCCAAACCACATAGAATAGCTAACGCAAATGACAACCAAAGCGTCTTAAGTGCTTTGCCCAGATCACCACGTTTCCAAGGCAATAAAGGTCCAATTGCCATGGCGACAATCATCGGCGTCATCAGTGGAATAAAGACGGCATTAAAGAACGGCGGTCCGACTGAAATCTTGTCCTGACCATCAGAGATCGCGTCAATAAACAGCGGATAAAGCGTCCCGAGTAATACCACGCCAGCCGCCGTACCCATGAGTAAGTTGTTGAGCAACAAAGCGCCTTCACGTGAAATCGGCTGAAACAGTCCTGTACTTCGTAACTGTGGCGCTCGCCATGCATAGAGTGCGAGCGATCCTCCAACGACGATCAGCAATAGGATCAGAATAAAAACGCCACGCTCAGGATCTGTTGCAAACGCATGTACTGACGTCAGAACGCCTGAGCGAACGAGGAAAGTACCTAACAATGAAAATGAGAAAGCAAGGATCGCAAGAAATACTGTCCAGGCTTTCATCGTATCTCGTTTTTCAACAACGATGCATGAATGTAATAACGCTGTGCCAATGAGCCACGGCATAAATGATGCATTCTCAACGGGATCCCAAAACCAGAATCCACCCCAACCTAATTCGTAATATGCCCACCACGACCCAAGTGCGATACCACCCGTCAAGAAACCCCAGGCAGCAAGTGTCCAAGGCCGAACCCAACGCGCCCATGCAGCATCCACTCGTCCTTCGATCAGGGCTGCGATTGCAAAGGAGAATGCCATCGAAAACCCAACATAGCCGAGATAAAGCATTGGCGGATGGATTGCGAGACCGGGGTCTTGAAGTAATGGATTCAAATCTTGTCCATCGACCGCAGGCGGGAAAACACGCTCAAACGGGTTCGACGTTAAAATAATAAATAAATAGAAACCAACAGCGATCATTGCCTGTACCGATAGAGCACGTGCCTTCAATGCTGGAGGTAAATACTGGCCAAAGGCTGCGACTGCGGCGCCAAAGATTGCCAAAATAAGCACCCATAAAAGCATGGACCCTTCGTGGTTTCCCCAAACGCCCGATATTTTATAAAGCATAGGTTTTGCGGAATGAGAATTCTGCACAACGTTAAGCACTGAAAAATCTGACGTCACATAAGCATGCATCAAACATCCAAATGAAATCGCCACCAATAGGAATTGTCCCATAGCCGAATGGTTACCAAATCGCATCCAAGGAATATTATTTTGGTAAGCGCCAATCATAGGGACAATACTCTGCGCAATGGCGACCATCATCGCCAGAACGAGCGCAAAATGACCTAGTTCAGCAATCATTTTTCATCTCCATGCCATTGGCCAGATTTCTTAAGAGCATCTGCAACTTCAGGCGGCATATAGGTTTCATCATGTTTAGCAAGAACTTCATCCGCCACAAACACACCGTTTTTAAGTCGACCCTCAGCAACAACACCCTGTGCTTCCCGGAACAAGTCAGGAAGAATGCCAGTATATGTTACAGCCACTGAGTTGGTGATGTCTGTGACTTTAAAGGTAACGGTTTCTCCACCTGAGCGATCAACACTGCCTTCTTCGACCAAACCACCGAGCCGGAACCTCTGATTTTCGCTAACTTTGTTTGCAGCGATATCCGTGGGACTCATAAAGAAAACAATATTCTCTTCAAATGCCGATAAGACGAGGGCTGCGGCACCTGCCAAAAGAACCAAGGCAACCCCAACAAAGGTCAGGCGCTTATGTTTACGCTTCATCTCGTTGCCTTCCAGTCTCTAGCTCTATGCGTTCAAGTTCAGCACGGCTGCGACCAAGAGCACGCAGGCTCAATACGACGAGACCAATCAACACGACTGCAGCAAGACCATACGTTGGCCATACATAAGCACCGTGTTCGGTCATGCTAAGAATACTATTTGTATCATTCATCATTCTTTACTTTCATAGCACTACTCGATCGCCTGTCTGTGTTTTAAGGCACGGATACGCTGCGCCATGAGCTCTTGGCGGATGCGCACCAACATTACCCATAAATAGTAAAACTTGAACGCAAAGGCCATGAGCAACAAAGGCATGAGCATATCTACATGAATTGTTGGACCGTCCATGCGAATAACGCTGGCGGGTTGATGCAGCGTGTTCCACCAATCAACCGAGAACTTAATAATCGGCACATTAACAAAACCAACAAGAACCAAGATCGCCGACGATTTAGCACCGCGGGCCGGATCATCAAACGCATCGCGCAACGCCATGTAACCAAGATATAAAAAGAAAAGGACGAGTACAGATGTCAGCCGTGCGTCCCACACCCACCAGGTACCCCACATCGGTTTACCCCAGAGTGATCCTGTAACCAATGCCAAGAATGTAAAGGCTGCACCAATCGGTGCCGTCGCCTTTACTGCAATGTCAGCAAGCCCATGCTTCCAAATCAATGAAATCGCCGCGGCAATTGCCATTGCCGTATAACAAAACAATGCCATCCAAGCCGCAGGCACATGAATGTACATGATCCGAACTGTATGACCTTGCTGATAATCAACCGGAGATGAAAACAGCGCAAAATAAAGGCCAGACCCCATCGTCAAAAGCATCAACACCAAGACCCAAGGTTCAATCTTTTTACTGAGACGCTGAAACCGCGTTGGATTGGCAAATCGGTGCAATATGTTCATTCCTTTAACGCCTTATAGCAATTGCTCATCATGATGCCACCGCTTGACGTAATGCTGCGGCACTCGCCCAAGGTGCCAGAGCCAATGCTCCCAGCAGAACACCACCAAGGAGCAATAGATTAGCCTTCGCGCCACCCCCCATCAAATGGGCATCAATGGCTCCAACAGCAAATATGAGCACAGGAATAAGCAAAGGCAGAACTAATAGTGACAATAAAACACCACCACGGCGTGCACCTAATGCAAGTGCAGCACCGATGGCCCCAATCAGGCTCAGAACAGGTGTACCCAAAGCCAACGACGCGAGCATAACGGGCCACGCCTCAAACGGTACATTCATCATGAGCGCCAACAAAGGTGCCGTAAGGATAAGCGGCACGCCCGTCGTCAACCAATGCACAAAAACCTTGGCGCAAACAGTTAACTCCATCGGCACAGGCGATAGAACGAGTAATTCCAGCGATCCGTCCTCATAGTCTGTCTGAAACAACCGTTCCATCGACAACATAGCCGCCAATAACGCTGCAACCCAGATCACGCCAGGACCAATTCGGGCCAACATATTTGATTCTGGTCCGACCCCGAATGGGAATAAGACGACCGCGATAACAAAAAATCCCACGACCATAAAGCTATCGGTACTATGGCGAAGTGCCAATCGTATCTCACGGCGCAGAATGACACTCAGGCCGCTCATCTTGTGACCTCAAGCGGCAAAGACACCGCATCGGAAATCCCTAAATCAGTATGCGTTGAGATCACAACCATGCCACCCTTGTGACGATGTGCGGCAATAAGCTCGCCCAATGATGCTGATGTCTCACTATCCAAGGCAGTTGTCGGCTCGTCGAGCAACCAGAGGTCTGCGCCTGAAGTAAGCATTCGACAAAGATTAACGCGCCTGCGTTGCCCAGCAGATAAGTATCGCGCAGAAAGATCTGCCAGATGGGCGATGCCCAACGACGTCATTGCCTGTTCTGGCGTATGTCCTTTTGACCCATTCATCTCAGCCCAGAAACCCACATTCTCAGATACGCTAAACGCAGGCTTCACAGCGTCTGCATGGCCAATATAGGATATCCGGCAGTTATGTTCTGCAGCATCATCCGAGACGTTGGTATCGTTCCAAAGCAACCGACCCTGGCTCGGACGCATTAAACCTGCCATCAGGCGAAGGAGTGTCGATTTTCCAGCGCCATTGGGGCCTGTCAAAATCATCGCACCCCTGCCCTCAAGTGCAAAATTAATGCCCTCAAGCACTAATCTTTCACCACGGATACATGACAAATTCTCGCCCGTAAATGACGCCATTTTTATCCTCAAAATGCAGCGAAAATCTAGCCGATAGGCACGATTAAAGAAAGCGCCGGGTGCGGTGGTCATTGAACAAGGACGAAGCATTGAGATGGCGACACTGCATTGTGGTCTAAAAACAAAACGGCCGGGCCATTCCTTAAGGGAACAGGCCCGACCGGTTGAGTTTCGGCGGTTTCCGCCGATTGGGGACTAGAGAGGGGGGGTCTCTAGTTCATAGACGAGGAGGTCTATAATCCAAACATTACACATTGAATGTGGCGTGAATATGGCACTTAAGATTACAAATTTGTTAGGAATTGGTCATGAAGTTCGGACGGTTTATGCGTCTCGTGCATCCTCGATGACCTTGCCATCATTGGGCAACGATGCTGGCGCGACAAACACCGCATCGCCTTTGAGCTTACAAACATCTCGAATAGTTTGGTTGATTAGCTGGGTCAAATTATCATTGTCACTGTGTTCGGTCTCACATTGAACCGTCATGATATCGGTTGTTCCATCATGGGTCACAACAACACGTGCACGATGAATTTCGCCATGTCGTTTCACGATTTCCGCGACCTGCGCTGGATGCACAAACATCCCTTTAACTTTCGTCGTTTGATCCGCACGACCCATCCAGCCGCGCAACCGCATATTCGTTCGCCCGCATGGGCTTTGACCAGCTAGAACTTGTGACAAATCACCCGTTGCAAACCGAATAAGAGGATAGTCCGACCGAATAACGGTAACGACAACTTCCCCGACTTCACCTTCAGGCACGGGATCGCCTGTGCCCGGGCGAACAATTTCTACAATAAGCCGTTCATCAACGATAAGTCCTTCCCGCGCATCCGACTCGTACGCAATGCTTCCGAGATCAGCCGAGGCATAGACTTGCCCACAATGAATGCCATACGCTTCGATTTCATCCCGCAATGCAGGCGGCAATCCCTCACCACCAACACATGCCTTTTTCAGACTTGAGATATCTTTATCTTGCTCAGCCGCTTTTTCGAGAATGATTTTCAAAAAGCTTGGTGTCCCGGTGTAAGCAGAAGGCTCTATATCGTGAATAGCTTGTACCTGTAGATCAGTATTTCCTACCCCAGCAGGGAACACAGCGCACCCTAAAGCTTTGGCACCTTGTTCAAGCATGACCCCAGCAGGGGTGAAATGATATGAGAATGTATTGTGGAGGATATCACCTTTTCGAACGCCACTCGCGTAAAGCGCACGAGCTGTTCCCCACCAATCTTCACCAGACCCTTCAGCATCATATGTTGGACCCGGGGATTGGAAAATGCGTTTAAGTTGACCAGTCGAAACAGTCGTAAGACCGCCCAGCGGATTACCTTTCGCTTGAAGGTTCACCAGATCAGATTTTCGCGTAATGGGTATTGTGGCGAGTGCAGCACGGTCCTTAATCAACGATGCATCGATACTTCCGATGAGTGTCTTGAAATAAGGTGCGTGTTTTTGCGCTTCTTTTAATTGCGTGACCAATCCATTGAACAGCATTTCTTCTCGCTGCGCAGGATCACGCACTTCTAACTCATCATAAAAATCATGAGCGGTCATACCTTATCCCAACCAACGTTTACGCCGACGATAATGCTTCACGTCGCGAAAACTTTTGCGGCCTGCCGTCGAAAGCCCGAGGTAGAATTCCTTAACGTCTTCATTCTCACGCAAAGACGACGCAGGGCCGTCCATCACAACGCGACCATTCTCAAGAATATATCCGTAGTCAGCATAACGAAGGGCGATGTTTGTATTTTGCTCGGCCAGTAAGATACTCACACCCTCTTTCTTATTCAGTTCGTTGACAATCTCAAATATCTCTTCGACCAGCTGCGGCGCCAAGCCCATTGAAGGCTCATCAAGCAAGATCATTCTGGGGTTCGACATCAACGCGCGTCCAATCGCGCACATCTGCTGTTCACCGCCAGATGTATAGCCAGCTTGGGATGTCCGGCGTTCCCTCAGACGTGGGAAGTATGCATAAACTTTTTCCAACGAGGCGTTAATCGCAGCATTCCCGTCGCGACGCGTATATGCGCCTGTCAGTAAATTCTCTTCAATCGTCAGGTGCTCGAAACAGTGTCGGCCTTCCATGACCTGGATGACACCACGCTTCACCAAATCATTGGGCGAAGATGCCTCCACATGTTGGCCATTATATTCAATCGATCCTTTAGTAACTTCGCCCCGCTCTGCATGGAGCAAGTTAGAAATCGCCTTCAAGGTTGTGGTTTTTCCAGCGCCGTTCGCACCAAGAATCGCCACGATCTTACCTTTAGGCACTTCAAGCGAAACACCTTTAAGGACCAAAATCACATGATCATATATGACTTCAATATTATTTACGGAGAGAAGGTTGCCGGCACCTTCTAAGGCGCCGGCGTTTCCCTCTACCACAGGGGTAGAACTGCTCATCTTAGTTGCAGGTCCGTGGGGTAATATTGTTTTCAGCTGCGTAGTTCGCAGAATCTTCTGCGATCAGTTTACCGACAACATCGGCATCAGGCGTATAGAAGTCAGAAGCAAAGTTCCACTTCTTCTCTTTTGCATCCCATTGCTGAAGTGCAACCTTACCTGGTCCCTGGTGGTTCTCACAGGTGATCTTCACAGGATATGTGAAGCCTTCGAGACCTAGAACTGCAAGACGCTTTGCATCCACATTCAATGCTTCAAAGCCGTCACGAACATGTTCGCCCGTGACTTCTTTTGTATTGTGAATGCGCATTGCTGTACGGATGGCTTCAGCCGTCCACATTGCCGCAACAAGACCACGGTTATAGAGAACTTCACCGATCCGGTCGCGATCGCCGCCACCATTACCTTTGTCATAAACGTGTCTTTTAATGTCGTCATGAGCGCGGAAGTTATCGCCCGCTGCATGGAACGCACCGGAGAGATATCCATGTGCAGCTTCACCAGCTGGCAATACATCATTCTCAGAACCTGACCACCACACACCGATGAAACGATCCATCGGGAAGCGGATTGATGCTGCTTCTTTAATGGCGACCTGGTTCATAACGCCCCAGCCCCACATCATGACCCAGTCCGGCTTCTTGCGGCGAACTTGCAGCCAAGTGGCTTTTTGCTCCTGACCTGGATGGTCAACAGCTAACAACTGAAGATCAAAGCCATGTTTTTTGGAAAGCTCTTCCAAAGTGCGGATCGGCTCTTTGCCATATGCTGAGTTGTGATAAACGAGAGCAATCTTTTTGCCCTTCAATTTATCCATGCCACCTTCTTTTTCACCAATGTACTTCACGAAGACAGATGCTTGATCCCAGTAGGTTGCTGGAAAGTTAAAAATGTACGGAAAAACTTTTCCGTTCGCAGCTGACGTACGACCATATCCCATTGAGAACACAGGAATTTTATCCGCAGATGCTTTTGGAATCAGCTGGTATGTAATACCTGTCGACAACGGCTGATACGCCAATGCGCCAGATGGACCTTCACCCTTGGTATTTTCATAACACTCAACACCTTGCTTAGTGTTGTAGGCAGTTTCGCACTCAAGGTACTTAATCTTGACGCCTTCAATACCACCATCACGCTCGTTGAGCATTCTGTAGTAATCGCCATAACCATTCGCGAATGGGATACCGTTTGGCGCGTATGGGCCTGTTCGATAAACCGTTGCTGGAATGACCAACTCGTAAGCATCAGCAACAGCCGTTGTCAGCGGAAATGCGATCGCAGCAACAGCCAATACTTTCGTTAAAAGTTTTAGTCTCATGTTTGCCTCCCTTTGAGGTTGTTTTGGCGACTTTGCCGCCGGTTAATTTTTGTACGTTTCCTATGCTAATCAAATTTTCCCAAGTTTAATAAGGGAACGGCCAGCGCCTCAGTTTTTCCTTCAAAATCTGCCAAAGCCGCGCCAGCCCATGCGGCTCTACAATGAGGAAGAGGATAATCAATGTACCCAAAAGCATGACTTCTGCATGCTTCGCAGCACCAACGGCAAATCCAAAGCCGTCAACCATCACAGTCTTCAGTGTGATGGGCACGAGTACCATAAACGCGGCACCCAGAAATGATCCCAGAATACTTCCAAGACCGCCGATGATGATAATAAATAAGACAAAGAACGATTGGTTAATATCAAAGGCCTCAGTCGGCTCGGCAGAACCAAGCCAAACATTGAAATACAACGCACCTGCAACGCCAATGTAAAATGAACTGACAGCAAATGCGGTTAGCTTTGCTTCAAGCGGTCTAATGCCAATAAGCTCAGCTGCAATATCCATATCCCGGATTGCCATCCAACTGCGCCCAACCCGCCCACGCACTATATTTTTAGCTGCGAGTGCAAACACGACAACAAAAGATAGGCAGAATAAATACCTGGCTTCAGGACTAGCTTGTGGGCCCGTCACCAAAAATCCAAAAACTTCTCGCGGCGGCGAAACGATCATACCGGTCGGGCTGTAATTAAAGAACCAGCCAAATTTATTGAATACCCAAACAAGGAAGAACTGCGCAGCCAATGTTGCGACAGCCAGATAAAAGCCTTTGATCCGCAAAGACGGAAGGCCGAAGACCACGCCCACTGCCGCTGTAATGCCCCCTGACATTAATATGGCGACGATAAAGTTCATTTCCGGGAAAGCCGTTATGAGCTTGTATGACGCATAGGCGCCAACAGCCATAAAACCACCTGTTCCCAAAGAAACCTGGCCACAGTAGCCCGTCAAAATATTAAGGCCTAGCGCGGCTAAAACGTAGACGAGGACATGAATTAAAATCGCGTTCGCCCAGTAATCATTAATGAAAAACGGCACGACACAGAAAGCAACAAAGGCAAAAGCACCGATGACAAATCGATCCTGAACAATCGTCAAGATTCCTTGATCAGCTCTGTAGCTTGTTTTGAATTGTCCAGCTTCGCGGTAAAACATCTTGAACTATACCCTCTCGATGATTTTTTCGCCGAACAAGCCTTGCGGCCGGAACAGCAAGAATGCGAGCGCTAACATATAAGCAAACCAGTTCTCAATGGCACTACCGACAAACGGGCCGGCATAAACCTCAGCAACTTTTTCACCTACGCCAATAATTAAACCACCAATGATCGCTCCTGGTACAGAGGTAAATCCGCCAAGGATCAGCACCGGCAATGCTTTCAAAGCAATGAGGGAGAGTGAGAATTGAATACCTGATTTAGACCCCCACATGATGCCAGCAACCAGCGCGACAAACCCTGATACAGACCAAACGATGACCCAGA
Source organism: Rhodospirillaceae bacterium UBA4468 (assembly GCA_002389385.1). GTDB lineage: Bacteria > Pseudomonadota > Alphaproteobacteria > Rhodospirillales > Casp-alpha2 > UBA4479. Next base: position 69,631 of record DGOK01000107.1, read on the forward strand.
TTGTACGAAGCGAAATGCCAACACTCAGCGCCGCTTGATGATCATCAGCAACGGCGCGAAGCGCACGTCCAATGCGCGTTTTTTGAAAAAATACGGCAAGAACGACAACCAGCACTGCAGCGACAACTGCCGCCACGATCTCTAGTTTCTCAACATAAAAATTATAGTCATCTAACAAGAAATCCACGGCGCCATGCGGCAGCCCAATATCAAGCGGCTTCACATCTGAGCCAAACAACGTATCCCCCAGACCTTCAAGGAAATAGGCAAGGCCAATCGTCGACATAAAGAGAATGATAGGCTCTTGGTTTACCAAATGACGAAGCACAAGGAACTCAACCAGCCACGCAACGATAATCATTACGCCCATCGTCGCAATAATGCCCGCCCAAACTGGCAACACAAAGCCAAACATATGATAGAACCAACCATCATCGGCAATAAAGTCATAGAGAGCCAAGCCCGCAAAAAGAGCAAACACACCCTGGGCGAAGTTAAAGATACCAGACGCTTTAAAAATCAGCACGAAACCAAGGGCTACGAGCGAGTACATCACCCCCGCCAGAAGGCCACTGACAACCGTCTCCAATAAAAACAGCATTTCTGTCCCGCCCTATTCTTCTGCGTCGTCGTGGGCAACACCAAGATAGGCATCAATCACGGCTTGATTGCTTCTAACTTCATCCGGCGTGCCGTCGGCAAGTTTTTTGCCATAATCCAAGACAACAACCCGGTCTGAGATATCCATCACGACCCCCATGTCGTGCTCAATAAGAACAATCGTCGTGCCAAACTCATCATTCACATCAAGAATGAAACGGCACATGTCCTGTTTTTCTTCGAGGTTCATGCCTGCCATCGGCTCATCTAATAAAAGCAGATCAGGCTCAGCGGCTAATGCCCGGCCAAGCTCAACACGCTTTTGCAATCCGTATGGCAATGTCCCAACAGGTGTTTTCCGGATGGCTTCAATTTCCAGAAAGTCGATCACGCGCTCGACGACTTCACGGTGCTCCATCTCTTCTTTTTCTGCAGGCCCAAAACGTAACGCCTGCCAAAATATGTTCTTATGCATTTTGGTGTTACGGCCCGTCATAATGTTATCGAGGGTCGTCATACCTTTGAACAATGCAATATTCTGAAACGTTCGGGCGATGCCTTCACGCGCGGCTTCGCTCGGCCGAACATGTCGGCGCGTATTACCTTTAAACGTAATGGTGCCTTCCTGCGGATGATAGAAACCATTGATGCAATTTAGCATCGAGCTTTTACCAGCACCATTGGGGCCAATAATCGCGAACACTTCATGTTGGTTCACTGAGAAACTAATGTTGGATAGTGCCTTCACACCGCCAAACGCCAATGAAATTTGATCTACTGATAAGATCGTATCGCCAATTTTCCGTTCGTAAGCCATGATACTGCCGCTTACTCCACTGCCTGAGCTTGTTGAGAGTTAACGACAATGGCTTCGCGAATTTTCACGTCGGCCTTTATCGTCCCCTTGCGTCCATCTTCAAATGTAACGGCGGCCTCAACCGGGCACACATCAACACCTGAATAAAGCGCATCAATCAATTCGCCATAACGATCTGCGACCGTGTTCCGTCGCACTTTTCGCGTACGGGTCAGTTCGCCATCATCTGCATCCAAAAGCTTGTGAAGAATGAGGAAGCGTGAAATTTGCGAGCCGGACAATGCATCATCGTCAGCTAAATCTGCATTCACCTTGTTTACGCAATCAGTGATCAAATCATAAACTTCCGACCGCATGGCCAAATCGGTATACCCCGAATACGCTAACCCGCGGCGTTCAGCCCAGTTGCCGACAGCTTCAAGGTCGATATTAATAAACGCTGCGGCGTAATCGCGCTCGTTCCCAAACGCCACCGCCTCGGTGATAAATGGGAAGAACTTGAGCTTATTCTCAATGTATTTAGGCGCAAACATCGTGCCGTTGTTGAGCTTTCCAACATCCTTGGCACGGTCAATAATCTTGAGATGTCCGTCAGCGTCAAAGAAACCGGCGTCACCAGTCATGACCCAACCTTCATCATCCTTGGTCTCGCGAGTAGCCTCGTCGTTCTTAAAATAAGCGACGAACGTCCCCGGCCCTCGGAAATGCACTTCGCCATCATCAGCAATGCGCAGTTCAACCCCTGTCGCGGGAACACCAACCGTATCCGGTTTAACGTCACCGTTCTTTTGCATACAGATAAATACCGACGCCTCGGTTGAGCCATACAATTGCTTTACGTTAACACCCATGCTTCGGAAGAAATCAAAAATATCCGGCCCAATGGCTTCACCTGCCGTATAAGCCAGACGAAAACGTGAGAACCCGAGCTCGTTCTTTAATGGCCCATAGACCAAGAACTCTCCAATTGCATAAAGTATCCGATCACCAAAAGAGACTGGCTTTCCATCCAAGATGTCAGGTCCAACACTCAACGCGAAATCCATAAAATATGCGTAAAGCTTACGATTGATCCAACTTGCATCTTCCATACGAATAGAAACCTGCGTAAGAATATTTTCGAACACCCGCGGTGGTGCAAAGAAATACGTAGGTCCAATTTCTTTAAGATCGGACGTCACGGTATCCGAGCTTTCCGGGCAGCTCACACAAAAGCCTGATACATATGATTGGCTATAGGAGAAAATATTATCGCCGACCCACGCCATTGGGAGATAAGCGAGCACTTCGTCTTTCTCGGTTAAGTCATCCCATTCAGCGCCATTTTTTGCTGTAATGATCAAGTTATCGAAACTAAGCATGACACCCTTGGGCCGCCCGGTCGTCCCTGAGGTATACAACATAATTGCAATATCAGTGCCGACACCCTTTTGGGTTTCAGCCTCAAACCAGCCCGGATTGTCAGCCAGATACTTGCGACCAGCTTCCATCAAACTATCGAGGGAGCGTACATACGATTGATCGTAATGACGCATACCGCGCGAATCTTTAAAGACTATTTCTTTGAGCTTTGGGCACTTGTCCATGACTTCCAAAAGCTTATCCGTTTGCTCTTGATCTTCAACGATCGCAAAGCACGCCTCTGCATGTTCTAGAACATACTGCATCTCGTCAGCGACTGCGTCTTGATACATTGGGACAGGTGTTCCACCTAAGGCCTGCGCCGCAGTCATCGCCCAATATAATTGAGGACGATTGTCACCGACAATCGCAAGACTATCGCCGCGCTCAAACCCATATGATTTAAGACCTGCTGCCATTTCAGCAATCTCGCCTTTAACGTCAGACCAATTCCACGCTTGCCAGATCCCTAAATCTTTCTCACGGATAGATGGACGTTCGCCATAGCGACGGGCGTTCTCAAGAAGTAATTTTGGAAACGTGTCGACAGAACCGATAGCCGGCTTCTCGCCACTCATCACATGTTCTCCCCGCGCTTTGTTCGGTCTTATGCCAAAGTAATGCATTGCCTTACCAAAGAGGGTTACAAAACTAACTTCACTCGACAAGAGAAAAGATAATTATGGCCATTGGACCAACACAAGTAAGCCTCTCAACATTCACGTTCATCTTTTGACGTTTACGTAATTGTTAATACATTAGCACGGCAATTTCCTTGCTGCGCGTACTCAACCGACTTCGCAACAACTGCACGAAGTTGAGCCTCGATGCTCCCGCCTTTAATTGCGCCGAGAGGAAACCAAATCGTCTGATTAAAAGCATCGGCTCTCGCACCCAGAATACCAGATCGTACTTTACCAG
>DGOK01000127.1:0-10680 GCA_002389385.1 Rhodospirillaceae bacterium UBA4468
TGCGATTTCGCAAAGACTGCCTGACGAGTCGTTGATGAAGTTCCCGCAAGAATAAATTTTCCAGGCTTTTTCGAGAAATCGTCCCACGTCACACATGGAGTTTACTTCGGCGTCTCGGTATTGCTCTTGGCGCTCGAGGAACGTGGTTTTGTCCAAGCCACCGGTCTTTGGGTCACCAAACATGCCCAGGTACGTTGATACAGGGTCCAGGTTATCGACTGAAATATTGTGATTAATATATATGGAATCTGAACGCAAAAGATCAGCCACAAAGGGGTCAGTACGCATGATCCGAAATTTAATATTGTCCAGAATATGCTCAGCCAGATACGTCGTGCCGATCCGATAATCAGCAGAATAATGGAACCAGTTTGCATGGCGCCGCAGTGATGTCGACAGCATGGTTTTCCCAACGCCGGACATACCCAGTAGCGTTATCGCGTGGGGTAATGCTTTAAATTCCTCAAAAGATGGCAATGTGCTGGACATTGGATACTCGCAATTCGTTGACGTTTTGACCGCACCATAGTTGGTTTTGTGGGCTTTAGACAGAATTTCGCGTCAAAAATAGCTGGCGTCAAACGATGAAGCCTAAAATCCTCACAAGTTCGCTATTATACAGCAACATCGCAAAGAAATTGATTGTAGTGTAACAGGGTTTGAATGCTATTATTAACAAGCAGGGAGAGTGTTACTGTAATACTTAGGATCACGCAAAAAGCGGACCAGTATTACGATCTATAATTTAATGCCGCATTCTTCCCAGATTTTTTGAATGACCCGAATTCCCAGGGAAGGAACAGCGATGCAAAAATCACTCAGTATTGATCCAGATAAGTGTACAGGATGTCTACAATGCGAACTCGCATGCTCGTACGACAACGAGAATGCATTTAATCCGGCAAAATCACGGATCAAGATTTTCACATTCCATGATAAGGGCCGTTTCGTGCCTTACACATGTACGCAGTGCTACGAAGCATGGTGTATGCATGCATGTCCTGTTGATGCGATCACACTCGATAAAGGGACAGGGGCGAAAATCGTCCATGATAATCTCTGCGTTGGCTGCAAGGTCTGCACGATTGCCTGCCCATTTGGCACCATCAATTACAACGCTGACACTGGCAAAGTGATCAAATGCGATCTGTGCGAAGGCGAGCCGGAATGTGCCAAGGCATGCCCGACAGACGCGATCACGTACGTCGATGCGAATTGGACCGGGCTTGAAAAAATGCGCGCCTGGGCGGAAAAAACCGATGCTGGACAAGCTTCAGCTTAAATAGGAGGACGAGATAATGGCATGGGCTAAAAAACTTCTCCGCGTGAACTTAACGGCGGGGACGATTTCCGAAGAAGCGCTCAACATGGATTGGGCAAACAAATATCTTGGCCAACGCGGCTTGGCGACGAAGTATTTCGTTGAAGAGGTCGACCCAAAGGTCGATCCACTCAGCCCCGACAACAAGATGATTATGGCGACAGGGCCATTGACGGGCACATGCGCGTCAACTGCTGGTCGCTATTCAGTGATTACCAAAGGTGCTCTTACGGGTGCGATTGCGTGTTCAAACTCTGGCGGTTTCTTTGGCAACGAAATGAAAAATGCTGGATACGACATGGTGATCTTTGAAGGTGCGTCAAAAACACCTGTGTATCTGTTCATCGACAATGACAATGCACAGCTTATTGATGCTTCTGATATGTGGGGCACGAGCGTTTGGGACACCGAAGACAAGATTAAAAGCGATCATCAGGACCCAATGATTCGTGTCGCATCAATCGGCATCTCTGGCGAAAAAGGCGTGAAGTACGCCTGTGTCGTCAATGATTACCACCGTGCTGCGGGACGATCCGGTGTGGGTACTGTCATGGGCTCAAAGAACCTGAAGGCCGTTGCTATTCGTGGCACGAAGGGTGTGACCGTTAAAGACCCGGTGCGTTTCTTTGAGGCCGCAAACGCGGGCAAAGCTGTATTGGCTGGAAACCCTGTGACGGGTGAAGGCCTTCCGGCATTTGGCACACAAGTCTTGATGAACGTGATCAATGAGACAGGGGCGCTACCATCGCAAAACCACCGAGATGTTCAGTTCGATGGTGCACATGCGATATCAGCCGAAGCTATGGCTGAGCCACGCGAGTCGGATGGTAAGCCTAACCTGGTTCGAAACGCGGCGTGCTTTGGGTGCACCATTGCGTGTGGCCGTATTTCGACGATCGACCGGACCCACTACACTGTTGCCGAACGTCCTGAATACCAGGTTGCGTCGGGTGGCCTCGAATATGAAGCCGCATGGGCGCTGGGTGCCGCAACAGGTGTTGATGACCTTGATGCACTGACGTTTGCCAACTTCATCTGTAATGAGCAGGGGTATGATCCAATTTCCTTTGGTGCCACTGTTGGTGCAGCGATGGAGCTTTATGAAATAGGCGCAATCACGGACAAGGAAACGGGTGGTATTGAGCTCAAGTTTGGAAGTGCAAAGGCACTGACGGATCTGGCTGAATTGACAGGTAAAAGCGAAGGCTTTGGTGCCGAAATTGGTCTTGGGTCGAAGCTTCTATGTGAAAAGTATGGTCACGGTGAACTTTCAATGTCTGTTAAAGGACAAGAGTTCCCAGCTTATGATTCACGTGGTATCCAAGGCATGGGCCTCACCTATGCAACCTCGAACCGCGGTGCTTGCCACTTGCGTTCGTACACAGTTGCGTCTGAGGTTCTTGGTATCCCTGAGAAAACTGATCCTTTGGTTCATGAAGGCAAGGCTGGCCTGGTTAAGGCGTTTCAGGATGCAACGGCTGTATTTGATAGTGCAGGTATTTGCGTCTTCACATCGTTCGCATGGTCATTGGAAGACGTTGCACCACAAATTGATGCAGCGTGCGAAGGTGACTGGTCTGTTGAAACACTTCTTGAAGTGGGTGAGCGGATTTGGAACCTCGAGCGTAACTTTAATAACGCTGCTGGATTTACGGCTGCGGATGACAAGTTGCCAGAGCGATTGATGAAAGATGCTGCGAAAACCGGTCCTGCAAAAGGATTGACCAGTCAGCTCGATAAAATGCTGCCGGAGTATTATCAGCTCCGTGGCTGGACAGCTGATGGTGTGCCAACCAATGAAACGTTGGGACGTCTCGGTCTTTGATGGAATAAGGGAAAGGGCTTAGGTCCTTTCCCGACCATCGCCTTGGAGGAATGACAATGACATATGTGATTATTGGCGCTGGCCCTGCCGGGGTAACGGCTGCGGATACCTTGCGCAAAGCGGACCCAAAAGCCGACATCGTGATGATTGGCTCAGAGCCTGAGCCGCCCTATTCACGCATGGCGATCCCTTATGTGTTGACGGGATTGATCGCGGAAGAGGGGACGTATCTTCGTAAAGAAGAGGGCCACTACGACAAGAATGCAATCCAGTATCGCCAAGGCGAAGCTGAGAGCATCGACCCGAAAAATAAGGTTGTGAAACTCAAGGGTACCGATGATCAGCCTTATTCAAAACTTTTGATCGCAACGGGTGCAAGCCCTGTGAAGCCGCCAATTGATGGTCTTGATCTCAAGGGCGTGCATCATTGTTGGACCCTTGAAGATTGCCGTAACATCATGAAATTTGCCGATAAAGGCGCTGATGTTGTCTTGATGGGGGCTGGCTTTATTGGCTGCATCATCATGGAGGCCTTGGCCGAACGAGGCGTAAACCTGACCGTCGTTGAGGCACTGGATCGTATGGTGCCGCGTATGATGAACGAAGCTGCGGGCAACATGGTCAAAGCCTGGTGCGAAAAACAGAACGTTAATGTTCATACATCAACCAAAGTGACCAAGCTTGAGGCGTCTAAGGACCCAGAAGACACGCTGGTTGTTGATTTGGATAACGGTAAACAAATCCCGGCGCATCTCGTTGTGGTCGCGACAGGTGTCAAATCGAATATTGATTTCGTTGATGGCGCAGGCTTGAAAACGGATCAAGGTATTTTGGTCGATGAATGCATGCGCACAAGCGTCGATGATATCTATGCGGCTGGCGATTGTGCACAGGGGCCTGATTTTTCAACCGGTGGCTGGGCTGTGCATGCCGTACAGCCAACGGCCGTCGATCACGGGCGTATTGCAGGGCTTAATATGGCCGGCAAGTCTGCACCGTTTAAAGGCAGCTTGAATATGAACGTGCTGGATACAGTCGGTCTGATCTCGGCCAGCTTTGGTAAATGGGATGGGATTGAAGGCGGCGATCATGCTGAGGTGATCGATACAGAAAACTTCAAATATATGCGGTTGGAATTCGATGGCGACAAAATCATCGGTGCACTGTCGCTTGGTCGCACGGATCAGATTGGCGTGTTGCGGGGTCTTATTCAGACCGAAATCGCGCTTGGTCCATGGAAAGAGCGCTTGATGGAAAACCCACACCTCATTGCCGACGCATACGTTGCTTGTTCCCAACAGTAATAGACGTCAGGTAAAATGAAAGTTCGTATAAAGCTCTACGCTTCTCTGGCCGAATACTTGCCCATGGGCGCGGTCAAGAATGAGGCTGACCTCGAAGTCTGCGATAAGGCGACACCGACGCAGATCATTCTGCGGTTAGGCTTGCCCGAAAAGATGTGCCACATGGTTCTGATCAATGGTGTTTATATCGCACCGGATGAGCGGGGAAGTACTTCCCTTGCGGTTGGTGATCATCTGGCAATTTGGCCGCCTGTTGCGGGCGGGTAACATGAGACCAGAAACTCTATGAGCTCTGATCCTATTGTTATTCAAAAACAGATGGGCATTACACATGCAGAGTTCATGCGTTTACTCTCGCGTGCGCTTGGCTCTGACGATTATACAATAAACGGTAAGGTCATAGATTATTCACCTAAGCCAGGCGCGTCGTTCAATATTCAATTGGGCACTGAGAGTGTTCGGCAAATAGCGCTCATGAAAATGCCAACAATGCCCGTCACGTTGACGATTGTTGGCATCAGTGATGATCAACGCGCAGCCATGTTATTGCGGTTCGACCGCGCTTATCAGCGTGGCGGTGGGTAAATTTATCTGCCGGATTTAGCGTATGGGTTTTTACCAGATCGCGTGACAATCCGGAGCGGTATACCGTCCAAACCAAAGTCCTCACGTATACCATTTGCCAGATATCGCAAATAACTCTCAGGCAATTTTACCGCTGTAGACGAAAACAAATAGAACGTCGGTGGACGTGTCTTAGCCTGCGTCGCATAACGAACAGAGAGCCGCTTACCGTGCGATCCCATCGGCGGTGGATGCGATTCCAGCATGCGCGATAACCAGCGGTTCAACGCGCCTGTTGAGACACGCGTATTCCAAAGATCAAAGACTTCGAACACTGTTGGTAGTAGTTTGTCGACACCGCGACCTGTCAATGCGGACATGGTCACAACGCGCACACCGCGAATTTGTTGTAATGACGTCTGGAGGCGATTTGTGATCTTCTCCATCGTCTCGTTTCGATGTTTCACTGCATCCCATTTGTTGACGGCAATGATGAGTGCGCGGCCTTCTTCAACGACCTTACGAGCAATCGTTAAATCTTGCTTCTCGAGAGTTTGATCGGCGTCGAGAACAAGCACGACCACCTGCGCATACTTGATCGCGCGGAAGGTATCGTTAACAGCTAAGTATTCGAGTTTTTCCTGTACACGTGCCTGCTTGCGGAGGCCGGCTGTGTCGACCAGCTTGATCTTGCGGCCTTCCCACTCCCAAGGTGTCGCAATCGCGTCACGGGTGATCCCTGCCTCAGGGCCCGTCAACATGCGCTCTTCGCCCAGTAATCGGTTTACCAGTGTTGATTTTCCGGCGTTTGGGCGACCAACGATGGCGAGTTGCAAAGGTTGAGCCGCAATGACGTCATCGTCGTCTTCTTCGCCGCTATCGACAAAGACTTCATCATCGTCTTGCGCTAAATCAGGAGCGCGTGCAGCTTCTGCAAGCGCGCTTTCATGAAACTGAAGCAAGGCATCATAAAGCTCATCAATGCCCAAGCCGTGTTCCGCTGAGATCGCAATGGGCTCGCCTATGCCAAGGCTGTAGGCTTCCAGTAATCCAGCTTCGCTTTGTCTGCCTTCACATTTATTCACGCCAAGAATGATCGGGATGTTTTGTGTTCTGAGCCAATTGGCAAAATGTGAATCCGTTGGGGTGACACCGGCACGACCATCGATCAGTAAAAGCACAACATCGGCATCACCAACGGCATGTTCAGTCTGTTGGCGCATGCGGCTTTCAATGCTGTCGCCAATGATATCTTCGAGGCCAGCTGTATCAAAGATGTTAAATTTCAGATCAGAAATAACACCTTCACCTTCACGGCGATCACGGGTGACACCTGGGGTGTCATCAACAATAGCCAACCGTCTGCCAACCAAGCGGTTGAACAGCGTCGACTTTCCGACATTTGGTCGGCCGATAACTGCGAGCGTAAAGGTCATATCTAGTTTTCCAGGCTTCGGCTGTTCAGCGTCAGCGATATGCAACGAGTTCAGCGTCGTTTGCAAGGAAAAGTACTGTGCCATTCGCAATGATGGGTGCAACTGAAACACCATCTGGCATTTCAACGATACCAATCAAGCGCCCATCGTATGGTGAAATGGCAAGGGCTTCACTGTTTGATCCGGCGACAATAAGACGATCACTGGCAAGGATTGGACCTGTCCAGATGATAGCATCTTCACGGTCTTCGGGGTCTTCAAAGCGAGGTAAGCCGCGGACCCAGAGGACTTTTCCATCTTCTCTAGAGATACAAATTAACTCGTTATCGTTGGTAATCGTATAGATATAATCGCCGGCCACCCAAGGGCTTTCAGTGCCACCAATCTCACGTGCCCAGACACGACGGCCTGTGCGGAGATCAATTGCCGCCATAACACCTGCATGGCTGATGGCGATCACGCGTCCACGGTCAATAACCGGACGTCCACGAATTTGAGCCAAAGCCGCAACGGCATCTGTGCGACGAATAGAAACCAGATTTTCCTGCCATTGTACCCGGCCAGTATCGACCTTAAGCGCAAAAAGCTCGCCTGATGAATACGGCACAACAACGATGCCGTTGTCGACTGCGGGGCTTGCAGCACCAAGAAGGGCCACCGTTTCCTGTGAGCCTGCATGCGTCCAAAGCGTCGAGCCATCGCGGGCATCGAGTGCAATTAGATTGTTCTCAACGGTAACAATGAATACGCGCCCACCACGAACTGTCGGTGCAGCTCGGAGGGGGATACCAATTTTTTCAGACCATTGAATGGCACCTGATTTTGCGTCGAGTGCAAAGACAACACCAAAGCCGGTTGCAACAAATATACGTCCTCGCTCAAATGCTAAACCACCACCAATATGGCCTTCATCATCTTGGTCTGGCTCGAGGTCGGCGTCCCATACGGTATCACCTTTTTGGAGGTTGTACGCTGTAATCTGCGATTCCGTATCCATTGTGAAGACAACGCCTTCAGCAACAATAGGAGAGCTTACAAAACGTAGCTCGTCGTCGGCACCAGAGCCAATATCGTTGCTCCATACCTCTTCGATATTATCGCGGACGGAAATATGATGCATGGCGTGGTTCGCGTACCCACCAGCTATTGGCCAATTTGGGTTGTCACTCGGGGCCGGTAGGACGATATCGGCTTCGCCCGGTGCTACATCGGCGCGCAAGCTGCGTTCGTTCGAAAGTACGGCAATACGCTCACCTTGAAGTGGCTTTTGTTTTTTATCGAAAGGGTCCCAGTTACTCAATGAACTACAAGCGCTGAGGCTCAGCACGGCGAGCAATGCTAACGGGAGTAAACGCAATCGAGATTGTGAATGTCTGTTAGGCACGTAGTTCCTCACTGGCCGATTGCTTGCAGTTGTTCCTGTGCACGTGAGCGTACGCCGCTAGGGGCTTGCGCGTCCAGTGCGATCGCTTGCAAGTGCTCTGAAGCCTGCTCAATTTGTCCCATTTCAATCGCTGCAACTGCTGAGATTTCGCGTGCTGAATGGCGCAAATTGCTGTTTGTGTCGATTAGTGGCTTTAAGCGGTCAATGACAGCTTGTGCGTTGCCGGAATCTTGATCGAGTGATTGAACAGTACCCAGTACGGACGCTAGATCTCGAAAAGGCTTTGAGACGGATGTATCATCAGCAATGGCGTAATACGCAGTGGCAGATGCCTGCTTATCACCTTCTTTGGCGATCAATGCCGCATGACGCAAAGATGCGAGGACAGTGATTTCACCCACTTTCTTTGCTTCGAGTATGGCTAAACTATCAATTGCAGCGGTGGTATCACCTGAAGCTGCAAGTGAAGTCGCCCCAATGAGGCTGTCCGTTGCCTCTTGTTTTTGGCTTTGGTCATAGGCTGTCCAGCCTTGGTAACCCGCCACAACAAAGACGACGACAACTGCGACGCCAATCACGTACTTGCCATACGTCTTCCATAACTTTTGGGCCTGTTCCTGGCGAAGCTCTTCGTCAATTTCTCTAATCAGACCATCGTCATCACGTTCGGCCAATGTCGTCTCCGTCGTTATGGCCCGTGCGAGATTTTAGGGCCCATTTAAAAATCGCCCAAACATATCGGGGCGGCACGCGGTTGGCAAACGATTGCAGCGGCTTAGAAGGTTTTTCGTGGCCTAAAATGCTGTGTAGACGTTAATTGCGTATTAACCATTCCAGAGTCACTATGCCTTCTGGCTAAAGGAGACCTTCATATCATGCGTAATTATGTCAGATGGTCGATGAAAATCGCCGTATTATTGGTCGGGTTGAGCGTTTCAGCATGTGACCCGATCTCGATTGCTCAAATCGAGGCGGTTTCGGTGATGGGATCTGACAAAACCGTTGTGGATCATGTTGTTTCAGTTGGTAGTGGTAAAGACTGCTCAACACTAAGAAAGCAACAAGGACTGACGTACTGCGTCGAGGATATGCCGGAAATTCGCCCAAATATCTATTGTTACAAGGATCTAGGTGGCGTTACGTGCTATGATCGTTCAAGTCCAAATAATTCCCGGCAACAACGCGTTGACCGCAACGATCATAATCTGCCCAAATAAGTGATACTATCTGCGGAGATAACTCTGCACCTGGCCTGGGATCACTAAAATATAATGTCTTTCCGATTTCTTTTTTGGACATTTGCGTCATGCCTGATCATTTCAGGCGTTGTAGGATGGCTGTTTTTTGGTGAACGGGGTGTTGATCCCGAAGAGCAAGCTCTTCTTGCTTATGAGGTGTCGTTAAATGCTGAACGCCGTTCCGCTGAGCGTGGTGGTGTTGAGGATTGGACGCGTTATGCACGCTCACTTGTTACCGGATCTGCTTCATTGCGTAACCCAAAGTCGGCAATGCAATGGTATCGGAAGGCCGCAGATCAGGGGTATCCAGCGGCTCAAGTTGGTATCAACTGGCTTTGCCTTATGCTGTCCGTGTTGCCGCACATGTTGAAGATTATAGTGTGCCAGAAGCGCTCAAGCGGATCGAAGCCAGTATGAATCAAAGCCAAATTGATGCAGCAAAGAAGCGCCTTTCAGCTTTGAAGAAATAGCTGACATTCATATTGACGCGCAGGCGTCTAGCTCGCACCATCTGCTGCATGACTATAAAAGCCGTCACATTTGACCTCTGGGATACCGTGCTCGATGACGAGTCCGATGAACCAAAACGAATCGCAAGTGGGCTCCAGACGAAGCCTGAATCCCGCCATCGCATGCTTTTGGAGGCGCTCAAACGACATCACGATGTGAGCCGTGCTGAAATTAACCTGGCTTATGGGGTCGCCAATGCTGCGTTCTATAAAGTATGGCAGGAAGCCAGTATCACGTGGACATGCTATGAGCGGCTCGAAGTGTTGCTTAAAGGACTTGGGAAACCATTGCCTGAGGCCGAGTTAGAAGCCCTTGCTGACGCTATGTCTCGGCTTGAGGTCGACACACCGCCAGACATCCTGCCAGGCGTGAAAGATGCCATTCAGCATCTAAAGTCCCGTTACAAGCTATGTGTTATTTCGGATACGATCGTCACGACAGGGGCCGGATTACGTGAAGTCTTAGCGCACCATGAACTGGCACAATATTTTGATGGATTCGCCTTCTCTGATGAGGTTGGCCGGTCAAAACCGCATGCGGACATGTTTGCATCAGCACAAGAGCAAATGGGCGTTAAGTTTTCCGAGATGGTGCATATTGGCGACCGTGATAATAAAGATATTAAGGGTGCGCAAGCCTTAGGTATGAAGGCAATTCTATACACCGAGAAACGTGACGATGATCGATTTACAACATCTGCAGACGCCGTATGTACGTCGCATGCGGATCTTGCCGGGATCATTGATGCATTGAGTGACAAGGATTGATGATGCGCAAATCGCCAAAAATTTTGATCGCTGATGGCAACACTGAAGCAAATAACAGCAAAATACAGGCCGTGGGTGGTCAACTTGGCGCAGAACGATATGCCAACGAAATTTGCCGTATGTATCCGGATGCTAAAATTGTCACCATCTATCCTGCTGACAATGATGACTATCTCCCAACTGGCGTTGCGCTAACCGATTTTGATGGAATGGTAATGGGGGGGGCAGGGCTGCATGCGTTTGATCAAACCCCTGAAGTGATCCGCCAGGTCGACTTGATGCGCAGTGCAATGGAAAATGACATGCACGTGCTTGGCAGTTGCTGGGGCCT
>DGOK01000127.1:10809-21416 GCA_002389385.1 Rhodospirillaceae bacterium UBA4468
GTGTATTCATTATGACGAAGTTACACACCTGCCTTCGGGATCGGTTATCTTGGCTGAGAATGCACATTCATCGGTTCAAGCTGCGGTGATTAGGGTGGGGGGCAGTGTGTTCTGGGGGGTGCAATACCACCCAGAGTTCGACGTACCCCACTTGGCGAACCTGTATCGGCGCTATGGCAACGATATGATCTCGCAGGGTTACTTTATCGACAATGATGCGCTTGAGACATATTGTGCAGAGTTACAGGCACTGCATCAAGACCCGTCTCGTCTGGACTTAAGATGGCGGCTTGGTATTGATGATGATGTGCTTGATGAAGACATGCGCTGCAGGGAAATTCAAAATTGGATCGAAAGCCTGGCTGTGGCTTAGGTCATGCCTGTGATCATCAGATTCCCGCGAATACCGTCAAATATGAATTGAATTGCCAGGGCCGTCAGCAACACACCGACGACACGTGAAATCACATTGAGGCCCGTAACACCCAGCAATTTTTGAATTGCGTGGCCATTAAAAGAAAAATCAGCGTTAGACCAAGGTTTGCTAAAAGCGCCACGATAACGGCTGTGGTCCGCAAAGCGCCTCCATCAGCATCTGCCATCAACAAGACAACAGCGCACATGGTCCCTGCGCCTGCAATCAGAGGTGTTGCGAGCGGAAACACGGAAATGTCTTCTTTGTGGGAGGCTTCTTCTGCTTCATCAGATGTGGTTGAACTGAGGCCTGTGGATTTTGCCAGCACCATATTGATGCCAACCAAAAGTAATAAAATACCACCCGCTATTTTAAGTGAAGAGAGGGTTATACCCAAATACCCGAGCAGAGGCTTCCCACAGAAAGCAAAGAGCAGCAGGATTGTTGCCGCAATCAAAACACCCTTAATCGCGGTCCGCTGTCGATGTTTCGCGGGCATACCAGCGGTAAGACCAGCAAAGATAGCGGCCACATTAATTGGTCCGACAACTGCGAAGAAGGTCGTGAATGCGACCAGTCCAGTCTCGATAACCTTCGGTGTTAAAAAATCCATGTAAGCCCCCAAGACCCAATGAGCACATAACCCGGGCTTGGGTCAATCTTAGTGTGAGAGACTGATGTGAACGATTGCCAGCGTGGTTTCTTTTCGATTACGGTCAGGTATGTCTAATCCTGAATTTGGCTTCATCTTCCTGCATGGGTTTCTCGGTCGTGCCGAAACACGGATCGCAGGACGTACGTTCGAGTATTTCCGTGGCCTGCGGGCGATTGCTGAAGAATTTAATATTGAGTTGGCGGTGCCGCAAATGCCTGGGCGCACAGGCGTTGCTGATCGCGCCGATGTCGCATCACAGGCGATTGCTCAAATGCAGGCATCAAAGATTGTGCTTGTCGGTAACAGCATGGGCGGATTGGTTGCACGGACATTAGCGTATGAATTTGATCCTGCTCATCGGATCAAAAGCGTCATTACCATCGCCACACCGCACCGGGGCTCCCCTTTGGCTGATTTAGCTTTGGAGGGAAAGAATGGAATGCCAGAATTTATTGTCGATCTGTTTAAAGATGCTGTTCATGACCTCAGCGTTTTCAATGCAGATGCGTTCAATATGGCGACACCGAACCGTGCCGACGTTGATTATTATTCGTGGGCGTTTGCTCGGGATGTTGACGAAATGTCGATGTTGCTGAAATCGCGGGCAAAAGAAATATACGAAATTGAAGGCCTTAACGATGGGCTTGTCTCAGTGAAGTCTGCGACGTGGGGGACGTGCGCCCCAATCCAGCGCGGAGACCATCTCGAAAGTATAGGCTGGTCTCCGGCACGGTCGAATTCAAAGATCGCACGTCCTTATGACCAAGTCGATCTTTGGCGACAGGTCATAAGGACTGGATTGGAATAGGCGAATAAAGCATTAGAGCTTACCACTCATGGAATCATCGTACATTTTGCGCATTTCGGCTTCGCCCACAAAGACGGGATTGCCGCCAGCTGTCGGATCTTCAGCAGCCATTTTCGCAAGCTCATCCAAGCGTGTTCCATCGACACCTAATTCTGCAGCCGTGTGAGGGATGCTGAACTCGGTCCGAAGATCGATGATCCAGTTTTGCACATCATCGAAACTATTTCCGATATCAAGCCAACGTGCGAGGCGGGCGAGCTTGTCATCAATGGCGCTGCGATTGTGTTTCAATACATAGGGCATAAATACCGCATTGGTGAGTCCATGATGGGAATTGAAAATGGATCCGACTGGGTGCGATAAAGAATGGATCGCGCCCAAGCCTTTTTGAAAAGCAACGGCACCCATCGCCGCAGCAGACATCATGTGTGCACGTGCGGTGAGATTGCTGCCATCAGCAACGGCAGTTGGTAGCCATTCCTTTACAAGACGAAGGCCTTCAACAGCGATCCCTTCACCCATTGGGTGATAGAACGGCGAACAATAGGCTTCGAGGCAATGCGCCAGTGCATCCATGCCGGTCCAAGCCGTGATGTTCGCTGGTAATCCGGCAATCAGCTCTGGATCGCAAATCACAACGGCAGGCATCAGCTTTGGATGGAAGATGATTTTTTTGGTATGCGTCCGTTCGTCCGTAATAACACCTGCACGACCCACTTCGGAACCCGTGCCGGACGTCGTCGGGACAGCAATAATGGTTGCAATGCCATCTGGGTTTGCTTGTTTCCAGTTACTGCCAATATCTTCGAAGTCCCACATTGGCCGTTCTTGGCCAATCATCAGGGCGATGACTTTGGCGCAATCCATGGCGCTACCACCACCCCATGCAATAATGCCGTCGTGGTTACTAGATTTATAAGCCTCAATACCCGCAGTCACGTTTGCGCTGATCGGGTTTCCCTGAACATCGGAGAATACAGCACCAGAGAGTCCCGCAGCTGTTAGGTTCTCAATCGCCTCAGGGATCATGGGCAGGTTCGCCAAGCCAGGGTCCGTAACAAGTAAGGGTCGTTTCATGCCTTCTGCAGCACAGGCTTTGCCAAGTTCCTTGATACGGCCAACGCCAAATCGAACGTTTGTAGGGTAGCTCCAATTCGCAGACAGCGTTGGTGACTCGTTTGTCATTTATGTTTTCCTTCGTGAGAGACGTTTAAATGATTTCGAAATACCGCTGCATTTCCCAATCGGTAATATGGCGACGGAATTCGCGTTCTTCCCATTCTCGAGATGCCGCGTAATGGTCGACAAAAATGTCACCAAACATATCGCGTGCAACCTTCGATGCTTTTAAGCGGCCCGCAGCTTCATAAAGCGTCGTGGGTAGTGCCAAGCGTTTTGGGAAAGTTTGCTCGTAGGCATTGCCTTCGATTTTAGGTTCAGGTTTTAAGTCAGCCTCCATGCCATGGAGCCCTGATGCAATGGCTGCAGCCAAAGCCAGGTATGGATTACAATCCGCTGCTGCCACTCTGTATTCAACGCGCTGCGATTTTTCTGATCCTTTGATCACACGAAGAGCCGTCGTGCGATTATCGACACCCCACGTTGAGTCCGTTGGTGCCCAGAAACCTGGGATAAGGCGTGTGTAGCTGTTAACCGTCGGTGCAATCATCGACAGAAATTCAGGCATAAGTTTCTGTTGACCCGCAACGAACTGGGTCATTTCTTTGCTCATACCATCAGGGTCTTTTACATCATAAAAGATACCCTTGCCGCCACCGCGAGCCTTTGACTTCTTAGTCAGTGAAATATGGATGTGGCCGGACTGGCCGGGCCAGTCAGGTGACCACTTGGCCATGAACGTTGCCATCAAGCCGTGCTTTTGCGCCATGATCTTTGCGAATGTTTTAAACATTGAGGCTTTGTCCGCAGCGGCTAGGGCTTCATCAACCGTAATCGCCGCTTCTAGAACGCCGGGGCCTGTTTCTTCGTGCAGGCCTTCTAAGGGCATATCCATTTGAATGCAGCCGTCTAGAATATTGCGGTAAATATCGCTGTCGACTGTGTTGCGTAAAACGGAATACCCGAAGTGGCCAGGCTGAATTGGCTTTAAGTTCTGGTAGTTCTTTTCGCGCACGCTATGGGATGTTTCTTCAAACATGAAGAACTCGAATTCAAAGCCAGCTTTAACTTTATAGCCCATTTTGTCAGCGCGATCCAAAACCCGTTTTAGGGTGCCGCGCGGGCAGACTTCTTGATATTTTCCAGAGAACTCGCCTAGAAAGAAAAGCATGTCATCTTCCCATGCGATCTCTCGGCAAGATTCAGGCAGGACGCGAACCTCGGCATCTGGATAGCCCGTATGCCAGCCGGTCACTGAGGCATTGTCGTAAAGCTGATCTTGAGAATCCCAACCAACGACAACATCGCAGAAGCCAAACCCGTTATCGAGTGAGGAAAAGAATTTTTCTTTGCTCATGTATTTGCCGCGCATGATGCCGTCGATGTCAAAGACACCAACTTTCACATAATTTAAGCCACGTTTTTCAACGATGGCTTTTGCGTTGGCTATGGATTTAACATTACGTGGATTCATTATCGGCTCCCCTGATTTATATGTTACTTTAAGGCTGTTATCGGGTCTGCGCCAAGCGTGCGTTTGTGTTTGTTGAAAGTTTTTTGGAAAAATGAGGATTTGCTCCAGCGATGACGGCTGTGATCACGGAAGTACTTAAAAATGGCATTGCAGCCCATCAAGCTGGCGATCTGGATCGTGCTGCTGAATTTTATAACGAAATCCTGGGCGAGGCGCCTGAACACGCCGATGCAACCCACTTGATGGGGCTGGTTCATTTTCAACGGGGTCAAAATGATGTCGCAGCGACGATGATCAGAGCCGCGATCAATCTTGATCCTAAGGTGCCGCTGTATCATGCAAATCTTGGCCGGGTATTCATGGCATCCAGAGATGATGCCGGGGCTTTGGTTGCTTTTCGAGAAGCGGTCCTGTTGGAACCTGAGAATGCGCCCCTTCATGCTGATCTTGCTGGCGCTATGCTGCGATGTGGCGATGCTGAGGAGGCCAGGGTATATGCGAATACGGCTCTCGAATTATTGCCGGATCTTGCCGAAGCTCATCTGAACTTAGGATTGTCGCTTCAGACGTTGTACGGGCCTGCCTTTAACGATGCTGTGCAGGCACTACAAAGGGCCATAGAGCTTAACCCAGTGTTGGCAGGTGCATACTTGGGACTTGGCGTAGCTTTGCATGAGCAGGGTGAACACGAGGCAGCAGAGCGCACCTATGCACATGCACTAAGTCTGGATCCATCATTCATTGAAGCACATTGCAATCTTGGCAATTTAAAGCGCGCTGAGTGTGCTTTTAAAGAGGCCGCGCAACACTATGGCGCTGCGCTCAAGTTGGATAATAACCAAGCTGTCGTTTGGGGAAATCTGGGTGTTGTCCTTCAAGAAGCGGGCGATCTGGATGAGGCCTTGGCTGCATACGGCAGAGCGATCTTGCTCGACCCTGAAAATGCTGAGATGCGTCGGAACCGTGGCATAGCATTATTGGCTGCTGGGCGGTTTGTTGAAGGATGGTCTGATTATGAATATCGACTGGATACAGAAAGATTCCAGATTCTAGCCCGTGAGTGGCCTGTACCGAAATGGAATGGGCGTGATCCCGATGGGTTGCGTATCTTAGTTCATGCCGAGCAAGGCTATGGAGACACACTTCAGTTTTGCAGATACGTGCCCATGCTATCAAAGCTTGGGGCTAGGGTGACGGTTGAATGTGCCGATAGTCTGATGCCTGTAATGCGCTCATTGAATGGGGTTCAAGCTCTGATCACGCCGGGTGATGAATTATCGGACATTGATTGTAATATCTCATTGATGAGCTTGCCCGGTGCGCTGGGCACGACGTTGGAGACGATCCCATGTGATGCGCCGTACCTTACATCGCCTGCGGTAGTTCAAAAGAAATGGGCAGAGATCGCTCAAGACTGGCCAGCGGGTAAAAGGGTTGGTGTCGCGTGGCGTGGTAGCCCTGAGCATCCACGAGATGCACTTCGCTCGCCTGGACTGCAACCGTTTTTAGACCTGATTGAGCAAGATAATATTGTTCTGGTGTCGTTGCAGAAAGATGGCGGGGGGCAAGAACTCGCTGCTCTTGACGATCGCTCGCAGGTCATTGATCCGACACATATGATAAATGATTTTGGCGATACAGCCGCGCTGATTGAAACGTTGGACGTCGTTATATCATGTGATTCGGCACCGTTGCATCTGTCAGGCGCGTTGGGAAAACGGACAATTGCCGTATTACCGCATGTTGCCGAATGGCGATGGGGGCGGGATGGAGATACGACCCCTTGGTATCCATCCATGACACTTGTTCGCCAGCCCAAGGCTGGTGATTGGCATGCTGTATTTGATGTGGTGAAGAAAGCTCTTAGATAAACGCCATCCCCGCTTGCACGGGAATGGCGAGTCACATTGTATCTAATGCGTGATATTTACTGCCAAGGCATTGAGAATGTTTTGACGTTGGTGAAGCTCTTCATCGCTTCGATAACGCCTTCTTTATAGCCAAGGCCGGAATCCTTGATGCCACCAAATGGAGACATCTCGATACGGTAGCCTGGGACTTCCCAAATGTTGACGGTGCCGTGCTGCAGTTCATTAATGAACCGTGTGATATAATCAAGACGGTTCGTTGCAACACCGGAAGACAAACCAAAGTTCGTTCCATTGGCAACGCGGATCGCATCATCAATGTCTTTAATCCGAATAATTGGAATAGCCGGGCCAAATGTCTCTTCGACAACAAGTTCCATATCAGACTGGACGTGATCAACAACTGTTGGCGGGAATACCGCACCTTCACGGTTATTCCCGTAAAGGAGTGTCGCACCCGCTGCGACAGCATCAACAACGCGACGCTGGAATGTCTTTGCAGCATCTTCGGTAATCACGGTGCCAATATCAGTGTCTGGATCTGTTGGGTTGCCAGCTTTTAGTTTCTTTGCTTTCTCAACGCACAGTGCCGCAAATTCATCAGCAATGCTCTCATGTGCAAGGATACGCTTCACAGCAGTACAACGCTGACCGGAGTTTTTGATTGCACCGGCAACGGCCATCGTTGCTGCGCGTTCGAGGTCAGCGTCTTCCATGATGATGAATGGCGCATTGCCACCCAGTTCTAGAACGGTACGACGGTAACCGGCTTTCTCCGCGATCATTTTGCCAACAGGTACGCCACCTGTGAACGTGATCAGATCGATGTGTGGATCGTTGATCATGGCATCGCCAATCTTGCCCGGCAGTCCCGTGACAACGTTGAACATTTCAGGCGGCAGGCCTGCTTCATAAAGGACGTCTGCCAAAATAAGACATGTCAGTGGTGTGAGTTCTGTTGGCTTGCAAACCATCCGGTTGTTGGTTGCGATAGATGGCGCAATTTTGTGCGCGACCATGTTTAGTGGATGGTTAAACGGCGTGATTGCGCTGATAACACCCAGTAAAGGTTCACGCTGTGTGAAAATCTTACGACGCTGTCCATGTGGTGTCAGGTCACATGAGAATATTTCGCCATCGTCTTTAATGCACAACTGACCAGCAAGATGGAACACATCAAAAGCACGTCCAACTTCATACAGGCTGTCCTTTTTGGAGATACCGCACTCGGCCGTAATCACATCAGAAATTCCATGCTTTCGCTCAACCAGAAGCTCAGCCGTTTTCATCAAGATTTGCTGGCGCTCATAACGTGTCAGGTTCGGTGTGTAGTCCTGTGAGTTTTTGAAAGCAGCCGCGATGTGGCTTGGGTCAGCGCTTGGTACAGTGCCAACCAGACTTCCATCATATGGATTGAATACCTCGACACGCTCATCGGTATCGACTTTTTTACCACCAATGCGCATGGTTTCGTGAATAGGGAAGGTGACTGTGCTTGCGTGTGTATCCATAGAAAGTCTCCGGTCTTAAGCGACGTGATTAAGGGCAATGTTGAAAATGTCAAAGTTCCGAAATTGTCCGCCGGTTGGCAGGTCTTTAACGGGCTTTGTCACAATGAGAGGAACGGTCTGTTCAGACACACCTCCATGGGAGCGCAATGGCTCTTTCAATTGAGAAAGATCATGACGATCAGAACTGGTGCCGATGACTTTGTTTTTCGTCGAAACAACAATCAGGTCGCCAAGGCGATCTTCGGGCAGTTCAAATACACGGCACCCTTCAGCGCGGTCATAGACAGCTTCGATACCTGGCATTGCGCGGAGTTTCGAGGCCACCTCATCGGCATTCGTGTCTTCAGATAGATAGGCTGTTGCGAAAGAACCCAATGCGCCATGATGCACGACATAAGGGTCGGTGATCGGTAAGATCACGCGGCCTTTTTCGGCACCCAGCATGTCGTCCAGAACTTCCTGCAGATAAATGACATCAGGCGCGCCTTCAGCATTGAATTTCGAATTCATGCCGTGGTCAGCAGTCAGCGCGAGCGTCGCACCCATGGCGTCCAACTGCACAAAGTAGCTATCCATCATCGCATAGAACTGATTGGCAACCGGCGTGCCGGGTGCGTGCTTGTGCTGGATGTAATCCGTTGTTGAGAGATACATGATGTCTGGGCGCATGCTGTCCATCAGCTTGACGCCGGCATCAAAAATAAACTCGCTAAGTTCAGCAGAATACACAGAAGGAATTTCGCGTCCAACCATGGCTTGCGCGTTCTCGATGCCATTACCAGCAAGTGACGTTTGGTCAGCTTTTTCGGATGAGAAGCAAACCGCACGACCGCTAGAGCAATCCAGGCCATGACCCAGTAGGCTGCGGAGCTTGTCCTTTGCCGTGACGATAGCGATTTTAGCACCTTGGTCATGGAACGCCTTGAAGATGGTATCAACCCGCAAGAACTTTGGGTCATTCATCATGACTTCGTTGCCGCTGTCTGGGTCTAAAAAGAAGTTTCCAGAAATACCGTGAACAGCCGGTGGACGTCCGGTCACGATAGATAGGTTGTTTGGATTGGTGAAGCTGGGAACAACGCAATGGGCGCGAAGGTCTGCACCACCTTGGATCGCCTTTGCCAAAAATGGCATGTGACCGCCAGCGATCGCTTGTTCGATATAGTCTGGCTCAGAACCGTCGATACATACAATAACAACGGGCGCCGTTGGCCAATTGTATGTGCGGTCATTAACGGAAACAGTATTAGGATGGGTGCTCATGTTGATAATATTCCTTATTAGATAGCTTTTGGCTGGGCGCCGCGAACGTTCATTTCTTTGAGGACTGATTTGATGACATCAAGGACGCCATGCATGTGCTCTTTACCCAAGTCACCGATACAGCCGATGCGGAAGGACGGCGCGACAGTGAGTTTACCTGGGTAAATGATATAACCTTGATCTTTGAGGCGTTCATAAAACACATCAAAATCAAAATTTGGATCAGTAGGCATCTCAAACGTAATAATGATCGGTGCTTGTAGGTTATGAGAGAGAAGGGTCTTGAAGCCGAGCTCTTTCATACCTGCAATGAGAATTTGGGCGTTTTCGCTATAACGTTTGAAGCGGCCTTCGACGCCGCCGGCAGCAAAGAACTGCTCAATAGCGGAATCAAACGCGACGATCACATGGGTTGGGGGGGTGAAGCGCCATTGCGCATTCTTTTCCATGGCCACCCACTGGTCATAAAGATCAAGGCTCAATGCGTGGGCATTGCCAGAACATTCCTCAAGGACGGACTTGCGGATTAATGAAAACCCCATGCCAGGCACACCTTCAAGGCACTTGTTGGAAGAGGCCATGACGGCATCAAAATGTACTTTGCTTGCATCCAATTCGATGGCGCCAAATGCACTCATCGCATCGATGATTAGGCTGCGTTTATGCTGCTTACAAACGTCGGCAATCGCTTCGATTGGATTGAGGATGCCGGATGTTGTTTCGCAGTGGACGGCGAGGACATGCGTGATGTCACTATCACCTTCCAGAAGTGTACTGATGTCATCTGGATCAGGTGGTGTGTCCTCTGCCGTTTCATAACTTACAGACGCGCGCCCAGCGTAATCGAGGATTTTGACCATACGTTGACCGTATGCCCCATTGATAAGCACAAGTGCCTTGCCGTCCTTTGGAATAAGCGTGCCGAGGGTCGCTTCTACAGCGAACGTGCCACTACCTTGAACTGGTACACACACGTGTGTGTATGCGGCATTGGCAATTTTCAACAGGTTCTCTCGGACACGGGCATTCGTTGCAATGAATGTTGCATCGCGTGATCCCCAGTCATGCAGCATGGCTTCTTTTGTGGCTGCGCTTGTTGTTAAAGGGCCGGGGGTGAGTAGCCATGGGTCTTGTGAAGGTGTGCTCATAGGATTTCTATACCTCTTGTTAACGTTTTGACAATATCGGTCAAATACGGGCAAAAGACCACAAAATAATCCAAATCTTGTGGATTTTTTATCGCTGACGCCACGCTTGGGTGCGTTGGGTGAGGCCTCGCGTCAATACCATATGGATCAGCCGTACAGTTGCGGCTGTCATGACGATCATCATGCCCATAGCTGCTGCAGGGGACTGGTCTCCGGCATCATCCATGTTGAGGACGGCGACAGACGCCAAGGTCGTGTCTGATGAATACAGGAAGACAACTGCGGAGACAGTCGTCATTGCGTTCACAAACAAATACATCGAAACATCAAGAATTGCGGGCGTACA
>DGOK01000062.1 GCA_002389385.1 Rhodospirillaceae bacterium UBA4468
AGATGCGCTACCAGGCTGCGCTACTCCCCGACGCGGCGAAAAGTATGGTCTCTTAGGTTCAATAGCAAGCGCTGAATAGCCGAAATGTAAACTTTTTGGATTGAATTGATGTTATCGCCTGTATAAACGCCGGAATGAGCCTCAAATCATTATTCATCTAATTCCTGAAACATCCGTGTGTGTTCTCACGGAGCGTTATTCACCCTCAAATTTTGCTATGCGTTTTTCGCAGGTCTGGCGCGTGAAACAAGCGTTGGTATACCACGCTATGTGTGCGTAATTGGCGTTAATCACGTTGTTATAAACCCTTTTGGAGTAACCCTTATGGACTACCAAATCTTTAACACAGTTATGGGCTCTTTCGTCGGTGCAGCAGCAATTCTCGCAGTTGTCGTTCACATCTTCTAAGGAAGTTTCCATGTCTAATGGCTTATGAAGCCCCGGTCATTTAAACGGCCGGGGTTTTCCTTTGTCTGGATTCCCCTTCTCTTCAGTGCGTTTCCCTTTTATTTCCCGGTTTTTTTTGGCAGATATACACAGCATCCGCCTTTGCGTCGCAAAGGCCTTGGACGTTTTCTCTGACCGACCGGAATTTTTATGACAACGAGTGATACTGAAACTGACACCCCACAAGAGCCACGCGACTTTATCCGAGAGCGGGTGAGAAGCGATCTTACCACTGGTACAATGTCGCAAGTTGTCACGCGATTCCCTCCTGAGCCAAATGGCTATCTGCATCTTGGTCATGCGAAATCTATTTGCCTGAATTTTGGTGTCGCCAAAGAGTTTGAAGGTCGGTGTAACCTGCGTTTCGATGACACCAACCCCGCCAAGGAAGAACAGGAATTCATTAATGCGATTTCTGAGGACGTTAACTGGCTCGGATTCAAATGGGACGATGAACCAAAATACGCGTCAGATTATTTCGACACATTATTTGGCTGGGCGGAGCAACTCATCGAGGCTGGTAAAGCGTATGTTGACGATCTGACGGCAGATGAGATTCGCGAATACCGCGGTTCACTTACAGAACCAGGTCGTGAAAGCCCCTACCGCGTACGAAGCGTTGAAGAGAATCTTGATATCTTTCGCCGCATGAAAGCTGGCGAGTTCCCTGACGGTGCAAAAGTTCTGCGCGCCAAAATCGATATGGCATCAGGCAATATCAATCTGCGTGACCCTGTGATCTATCGCATCGTGCACAAATCGCATCCGAGAACCGGCGACACGTGGTGCATTTATCCGACATATGATTTCGCACATGGTCAGTCGGACGCTATTGAGGGCATTACCCATTCGCTATGTACACTAGAGTTTGAAGATCACCGCCCGCTTTATGAATGGTTGATCGAAAATCTGCCGACACCCGCCAGCCCAAAGCAATATGAATTCGCACGGTTGAACCTTGGCTATACGGTTTTGTCGAAACGTAAACTGACACAGCTGGTTCAGGAAAATCATGTAAATGGTTGGGACGATCCACGTATGCCGACGATCTCGGGATTACGTCGCCGGGGCATCCCCGCTGTTACGATCCGCGACTTCATTTCAAGGTTAGGTGTGACGAAGTCAGAAAGCATAGTTGACCCGTCACTGCTGGATCATTGTGTGCGCGAACATTTGAACAAAGCCGCGCAGCGCCGGATGGGTGTTTTGCGTCCGCTCAAGGTGGTTATTGAGAATTATCCTGAAGATCAGGTCGAAGAACTTGATGCGGTCAATAGTCCGGAAGATGAAGCTGCCGGGTCACGCAAAGTGAGCTTTAGCAGAGAGATTTATATTGAGCGTGATGACTTTATGGAAGATGCGCCCAAGAAATTCTTCCGCTTGGCCCCTGGCCGTGAAGTCCGGTTGCGCTATGCATATTATGTGACCTGCACCGATGTGATTAAAGATGATGCCGGTGAAGTTGTCGAGCTTAGGTGCACATATGATCCTGAGACCAAGGGCGGCGACTCCCCTGACGGACGCAAAGTTAAGGGCACGCTTCATTGGGTTTCTGCTAAGACAGCCGTGAACGCAGAAATCCGTTTATACAGCCATCTGTTCACGGATGAGAACACGGCCAAGCTTGAGGATTTTTTAGCTGCAATCAATCCAGATAGCCTCGAGGTCCTGAGCGATTGCAAGCTAGAGGCATCTTTGGGCGAGTGGCCAGTTGGAAGTACAGTTCAATTTGAACGTATGGGGTATTTCACAACAGATCTAGACAGTCAGGATGGCGCTCTTGTGTTTAATAGAAGCATGGCGCTCCGAGATACATGGGCTAAGATTCAAGCAAAGGGATAACGCACGTACGAATAACGTGCTATGCTAAGAAACGTATAATAAAAAAAGGGGCTGTACCACAGGGAAAAGATATCAACACTGAGAATGTGTCGAGTGAGGAGCTTGTTAAGCTTCGGAATGAGAATGCGCGCTTAAAAGAAGCTCTCAAAGATTCTCAAGAATTTATCGATACTGTTGCAGACGCAGCTTATGAGATATTTTGGCGCACCGATGAGAAACATCGAATGGTGTATATGTCGCCGCGTGTGGTAAGTTCTGTTGATATTGCTATGGAAGATTAGTTAGGCAAAACCAGAGCAGAACTTGCTGATGACGATCTTGATTCCACAAGATGGAAAAAACATCTGGCTGATCTCTATGGACATCGTCCTTAAGAAAATTTTCGCTACACAAGGAAACGTAGTGACGGCGATATCCGACATATTACAAGTTCAGGACGACCCGTCTTTGACGGTCATGGAAAATTCCAAGGGTACATTGGCACAGCTGAAGATATAACCTGTCAGATTAAAGCTGAGGAAAAAGTCCGTTCTGCTGAGACGATGTTAATGACGGCTATCAATTCGCTCGAAGTTATCTTTGCGATTTGGGATTTCGATGATCGATTGGTTTTTGCGAACGAGTTTTTCTGCACCCTTAACGAAGGTGTTCTCGAATCATGTGGTGTCGGCGCGACGTTTGAAGAACATATTTATGATATTGCTGAAAATGATCTTATTGGTGATGTCAAAGACAAGGATACATGGATTTCAAACCGGCTAAAGCGCCATCAGAATCCTGATGGTCCTTTCGAACTCACGCGTCAGAATGATACGACAATTCTGGTCAATGAAGTGCGACTGGATGATGGCAGCACGATTATCCTTTCGATGGATATTACTGAACAAAAGATTATTGAGGAGGCACTCCGTCAAAATGAAAATCGCCTTCTTGATTTTGGGACGATTGCAGCAGACTGGTTTTGGGAGATGGGCTCAGATCTGCGGTTTTCATTTATGTCCGCAGATTTTACTGAAAACGCGCCTGAATTTTATATTGGTAAAACACGTCGGGAATTGGATTTGGGGAGAATTACCCAAAGCCAACTTGATATTCACGAGCAGCAACTGCAAAACAGAGAGCCATTTTCTGACCTTCGTTATTCGAGGCAAAAATCTGATGGTTCCGAAATGTTTGTTTCAATCGACGGCAGACCGACGTTTTCATCGGATGGCGAGTTCACAGGGTACAGGAGTGTCGGGCGAGATATCACTGAATTGGTGAGAACCGAGAGAGAGTTACGTAGTCAAAAAGAAATCGCCGAAGAAGCGAGCCGGACTAAATCTGAATTTCTTGCACATATGAGCCATGAATTACGTACACCGCTCAATGCCATTTTGGGGTTCTCGGATATCATTCAACAACAAACATTTGGTCCCGTTGGAAATGAGTCTTATGTCAGCTATGCCACTGATATTCATAAAAGTGGCGAACATCTTTTAAGCCTGATCAATGACCTGCTTGATCTGTCTAAGATTGAGGCTGGTAAACTTGATCTCGACGAAGAAAGTTTAAACCTTGAAGAACTAATTGAAGTGTCAAAACATCTCCTTAAAAAGGACATAGATGACCGGAAGATCGAATTTTCAAGTCGCGGATTCAACAGCCAAGT
>DGOK01000051.1 GCA_002389385.1 Rhodospirillaceae bacterium UBA4468
TGACGACCGGTCCATCATTGGCACCAAGCATATCGACACCAAAGACATTCAGCCCCATAGACTTGGCGGCACGAACGGCCGTAGATCGCTCTTTAGGGGTGCTTTTAATCATCTCGGCACTGCCGCCAAGGTGAAGGTTCGAGCTGAAATCGTCCGCGGCTCCATTACGTTTCATGGCGGCAATCACTTTACCGCCGACAACCAGAGCGCGGATATCTGTCCCACCGGCTTCTTTAATAAATTCTTGAACTAATATGTTTACCTTGGCACTGGAACGCTTCGATCACTGACCTTGCTGAACGGTTTGTATCTGCAAGCACTACACCAATGCCGTGATCCCATCATTAATGTTGTTCGAATAACTATGCGAAGTTCAGGCACGCCACTGGTATTTTTAATCATGCGTTCGTCAATTATGGGCGCTTCAAGTCTGTATGATCTTGGCTGGCTTTTAATAGGAAAGTAAAACCTGACCCACATTGAGCCGTCGCGTTCAAAAACCTCTTGGTTTTCAGCATGCAACGCAGAGGTTCTGGCACTGGTGTCGATTTTGGCGGGCATGCCCAAAACACCAAAATCAGGTAGGCCGATGATCTCTCGCCAGCCGATGATAAACGGTGGTTTATATTTTTTTACGTTACGTTTCTTTTGCGGCAAATCTTTGTTCATGGATTTGCCCGTCACTGACGCGCCGGTAGTTCGTAAATGCGTTCGCAGACATGACGACATAGAACGTATTTAAATCTATGAGTACATAACCACGCTCAAGTAAGGCGCGTCCGAGGACTTGTATGTCGTTCTCATAAAGCCTTTTACGGTTCGCGAGTTTACGAAGAAGCTTATCAGAAATCCGATAGCGCCCGGCTTTTTTACCACCATAGTCCTGATCATAAAAAAGAGCCATTTTTTAGACGGTTAAATCAACCCATTGCATATAGTTTTTCATAATTTTATGGTTTATAAAAAAAATTAATTTATCTAAAGACAAATTTTTATAACAAAATGAATTGATGAGTATGTAGAATACACATCAGCGAGGCTTGTCCAAGTCCATCAAATTCTTCTTCTTAATGATGTTTGTGTACGCGGTTTTTATTTGTATATGCGTTTTTTACATTTACACCGTGTGCCGGTACATTATCTGCAAACTTAATCTGATAAGCGGGAGGACGTGTTCATGAGCGGACAGGACATAACAATTAAATCAAATGATTGTGGCGCATTTTCAGGATACCTGGCATTGCCCGAAGGTGGTTCAGGCCCCGGTGTCGTTGTGATCCAGGAAATCTTTGGCGTAAACGCTGTTATGCGCGGTATCACGGATGAATGGGCGGCAGCAGGGTACGTGGCGCTTTGTCCTGATTTGTTTTGGCGCCAAGAGCCAGACATCCAAATTACGGACCAATCCGAAGCCGAATGGGCTCGTGCGTTTGAGCTGTTTGGCGGCTTTGATCTTGATAAGGGTGTCGATGACTTGAATGCAACGATAGAACATCTGCGGACGCTGGACGGGTGCAGTGGCAAAGTTGGTTCTGTTGGCTTTTGCTTAGGTGGGCGTTTGGCTTTCTTGACCGCAACACGGACCAAAATCGATGCTGCTTTAGGCTATTATGGTGTGATGCTTGAAGAGCATACAGATGAAGTGCTTAAGGCACCTTTGATGCTGCATATCGCAACTGAGGACGGTTTCGTACCTAAAGAAAATCAAGCCAAAGTTCATGCGGCATTAGATGGCAACGACATGGCGACACTGCATGACTATGAAGGCAATGATCATGCGTTCGCACGCCAAGGCGGGGAGCATTATGATCAAGCCGCAGCAGACCTTGCCAAAAGCCGCAGCGTAGAATTCTTTTCCAAGCACTTAAGCTAAGAGGAGTAAGGTACGTCCGGTGAGTACGTTATTTGAAGCCGACGCGCCCAGACCGCTTGCAGACAGGTTACGTCCAGCAACGCTTAGTGATGTCGTAGGACAAGATCATATCCTTGGTCCTGAGGGGCCTCTGCATCGCATGATTACCTCTGGTAAACTTGCGTCAGTGGTGTTCTGGGGGCCGCCCGGCACAGGCAAGACAACGATTGCTCGCCTATTGGCTCAAGAGACATGGATGGCATTTGCGCCACTTTCTGCTGTGTTCTCAGGTGTCGCGGATGTGCGGAAAGCTGTTGAAGAGGCAAAGCGTAAGCGTCAAATGGGGCAGGGAACGCTTCTGTTCGTTGACGAAATACATCGCTTTAATCGTGCTCAACAGGATGGCTTCTTACCTTTTGTTGAAGACGGCACTATTGTTCTGATTGGCGCAACCACAGAAAATCCATCGTTTGAGCTGAATGCTGCGCTGTTGTCACGTGCTCAGGTGCTTGTCTTGCGCCGTCTTGATGATGATGCCCTTGAAGAGCTTCTCCAGCGGGTTGAGGCAGCAGAGGGGCGGCCAATGCTGGTTGATGCGGATGCGCGCACAGCATTGCGGGCAATGGCAGATGGTGACGGCCGGTATCTGCTTAATATGGCAGATATCCTGATGGGCTTGGCTGAGGATGAAACACCGCTGACACCCGAACGTCTTGCTGAGGCCGTTCAAAGCCGGCAACCCCTTTATGATAAAGGACAGGATGCTCACTACAATCTCATATCCGCGCTCCACAAGTCTTTGCGCGGGTCGGATGCAGATGCGGCGCTTTATTGGTATGCGCGAATGCTCGGCGGTGGGGAGGATCCCAGGTATATCGCACGGCGCCTTGTGCGCTTTGCTTCTGAGGACATAGGGTTGGCTGACCCGAATGCTCTGACGCAGTCTGTGGCCGCTTGGGAGGCCTATGAGCGCCTGGGTTCACCCGAGGGTGAACTCGCTCTGGTGCAATGTATCTTGTATTTAGCGACAGCCCCCAAATCGAATGCTGCGTACAAAGCAGAGAAAGCAGCAAAAAGACTGGCAAAGGAAACTGGATCTTTGATGCCGCCAGCACATATTCTCAATGCGCCAACCAAATTGATGAAAGATATCGGGTACGGCAGCGGATACGCATATGACCACGATGCCGAAGATAGATTTTCAGGGCAAAACTATTTCCCTGACGACCTTAGGCGGCCAAATATATACCAGCCACGGGACACAGGTTTTGAACGGGAGATTGCAAAGCGCCTGCAATACTGGGATACACTGCGCTCAAAGCGGATGAAGGATGATAAGGCGTGAACGCTAGCATGGTTATGTATGTCGCATTAGGCGGGGCCCTCGGCGCCGTCGGGCGCTATGGCGTAATGTCAGCTATGACGTCGTTTGCGGGCATTGGGTTTCCGTATGGCACATTAACCGTAAATATCGTCGGTTCATTCATTCTTGGTGCTTTTATCGAAGTTTCAGCACTGGCTTGGTCTCCTAGCCCTGAACTACGCACCATGATCGTCATTGGCATTCTTGGCGCATTTACAACGTTTTCAACATTCTCTCTGGACGTCGTAACGATGATGACGCACGGAGAAACCGGGGCAGCATTGATATACGTCGCAACATCAGTTCTGTTGAGTATCGGCGCACTTTGGGCTGGCATGGCGATAACTAAGGTACTTCTGACATGACTGGCGTACGCAATGAGGTTGTTGAAGATGGCGATGACGATCAGCGACTTGACCGTTGGTTAAGAAGCCGGTTCCCAGCACTCAAACAAGGTAAGCTTCAAAAATTACTGCGGACGGGACAGGTTCGAGTAGATGGTGCCCGGGCCAAGGCAAATGACCGGGTCAGCACAGGTCAAACAATCCGGATTCCTCCGAATATCAATGAAGAGATACCGCTTAGTCAGGCCGCCATTGTTGGTGGCATGGATATTGAGCAAGCCGGACGTTTAGGTGATGAGTTGAAAGAGCGGATTATCTACATCGATGATGAGATGATTGCCATCAACAAACCACCTGGGCTTGCTGTTCAGGGCGGCTCAAAGACGGAAACCCATGTGGACGGGGCGCTGGATCGCCTGAAAATGGGAAGCAAAGAGCGTCCACGATTGGTTCACCGGCTTGATAAAGATACAAGTGGCGTGTTGGTGTTGGCGCGGACGCGAAAGTCAGCTGCGAAGCTGGCGAAAGCTTTTCAGATGCGCGAAACCCGAAAAATATATTGGGCTGTTGTGATTGGTAAGCCGCCTCATGAAGGCGGAAATATTGATGCGCCATTAGCTAAGCACCCCGGTGCACGGGGTGAAATGGTTCAAGTTGATGAGGATCAGGGGAAATCGGCCCGCACACGTTTTCGCATTATTGATAATGCTGGAAAATCCATGTCGTGGCTGGAACTCGAACCATTGACGGGACGGACCCACCAATTGCGCGTCCATTGTCAGTTGATGGGAAACCCAATTTTGGGCGATGGCAAATATGGCTCGATTGAGACCCACAATGACGAATATGAAGGGTCGGTATTCGAAGTTGGTATCGAACGTCGGCTCCACCTTCATGCACGTTCTCTGCATATTCCAAGGCAGGGGAAGCAAATGATAGAGATCACAGCGCCCCTGCCAAAGCATATGCTAGACACATGGCGAACACTCGGTTTTGACCCAGATGACGAACAAGCTCAACCGTTTGACCTATAAAAGTTCAATGCTTGCCCTATTGCATGCCGGGTGTACGGTAGATACCCTTGGGGGGAATGCTGTAAAAGTGCTGGTTAACTAGCACTTGGCTTCCTTTGTCATATGAATGGACGCCTGTCTCTTGTTCTGATCAGGTGCGACATTTGAGATTTAGAGTGAGCTCTTGCGCTTGTTGCTTGTAGAAGATAACGAACGCTTTGCAGCGTTTGTCAAAGAAGGTCTCGAAGCAGGTGGTTTTACTGTCGACGTTGTCTATAACGCCGAAGATGTTGATGCTGCCGTAGATACAGTCGATTACGATGCAATCGTCCTGGATCTTGGCTTGCCGGACATGGATGGCATAGATGTTTTAAAGAAATAGCGAGAGGATGGGCATTTAACGCCTGTACTCATTCTCACAGCACGTGATGCTGTAGAGGACCGGGTTAAAGGCCTGAACGCTGGTTCTGATGATTACATGCTGAAACCATTTGCAATGGAAGAACTCTTGGCGCGGGTACGTGCTCTATTGCGCCGCCCAGGTGGTGTTCTCGGAACGGTCTTGAGTGAAGGCAATATCGAGTTTGATACGACCGCACGCGAAGTTCGTGTAAATGAAAAGACAACATCTGTCTCCAGACGTGAAATGGATGTTTTAGAGCAACTATTACGCCGTAAAGGGCGCGTTGTTCCAAAAGATGTGTTAGAAGATAAGATATATGGGTTTGATGAGGAGGTGTCCTCAAACTCCGTTGAAGTACATGTGTCCAGGTTACGCAAGCGTCTCCAAGGTGCTGGCGCCAACGTGACTGTGCATACGATCCGGGGTGTAGGGTATCTCCTTTCAGGAGAGGACGCTTAGTATGACCGAAGGCAAGTTGCCCTCTTTCGACGCAGAATCACTGATGTCTTTGGTACGTCAGAAATCTGTAGAAAGCCGCACACAACTAACGCAAATCATTATTGATTTGTTCGATCATCAGTCTGCTGTACTGAGCGAACGTCAGCGCACGTTGATGTTTAGTATTCTGCAAAGCATCATCAATGAAATTGAAGTCTCTGTGCGCCAGGCTGTCGCTGGGCGTTTAGCACTCATGGATGATGTGCCGAGGGATATCATATCCAAACTCGCAAACGATGAAATCAGAGTCGCATTCCCTGTGCTGTCGAAATCGGGGATTTACGTGACACGGATTTAATTGAAGTGATCAAGCTTCGAACGGAAGAGCACATGCTTGCGGTCACAATGGGGCAAAGTGTTTCAGAAAAGGTCTCCGATGAACTCGTTGAGACCAATCGTGAGCCTGTGATTATCTCATTATTGAAAAATACAAATGCGAAGATCTCAGCCAATACAATGGAATATCTTGTTGAGCAGTTGCGATGAGTCGATAGCTTCCAAGAACCGATCGTTCACAGAGATGATCTTTCACCTGCGTTGGCGCAGCGCATGTTCCTTTGGGTATCAGCCGCACTGCGCGAGCATATCGTTGCGAGTTTCAAACTCGACAAAGGTACAGTTGATGAAATGCTTGAGTAGATTTCAAAAGAAGAGGTTGCTGCATCCAGACACGGGCAGAAGACGAAAGTTTCTGAGCTCGTCGATGTTTTAAAAGAAGAAGGACTGGTCACGGTAGAAATGCTGACCACCGCACTTCGTGAGGGCGAAGTCCCACTTTTTATTGCACTGTTCGCAAAAGTATCAAAATTAAGGGAATACCTTATTCAGCGATTGGTGTTTGAGCCCGGCGGGGAGGGGCTTGCGATCGCATGCCGTGCTATCGGCATGTCTGAAAAGGAGTTCATTCAACTCTATGAGTACTGCCATCTTGCAAAAGCTGGCACGAAAGAAGAGGTCGATGCGCAGATGCCTGTCCTGCGGTCGTTTTATTCAAACACACCACGTAAGGCCGCTGTCGATGTTCTCAGAACATGGCATCGAGGCTCTGATTATCTGAGTGCATTACGTGAATTGGAAACACGCTTGAAAGATCATGACGGAGCGTAAACCAAGAAATTGGCCATCTATCTTGGGCTCGCAAGAAGAGCGCGCCACGGCGGCGTTCCGTCGTCTCGAAGATATGACGCGTCTTATCTCCGACTGGGTTTGGGAGACGGACAGTGACGGCTGCATAACCTACGTTTCTGAGCGAATTGTTGACCGCCTTGGATTGCATCCCGTTCAAGTAATTGGAAAAACATTTGCGGAATTTGGCGCATTTTCCTCAAAAGATGGCAAAACTTTGCCTTTACCTGATTTTAAAAGACCATTTCGTGATGTGAGTTTTGAAGCCGCAGGCCATGACGGAGGGCTGCGCTACTTTGCTGTATCTGGATTGCCACGGTTCAGCGACAAGGAAGAAAATTTTACTGGCGCGATAGGTATTGCTAAAGATGTAACGAACCTTGTTCGTGTCGAGCGTGCGAATGTTCAGCTGGCAGATGCCATCGAAGTCCTGTCAGGTTAATTCGCCCTTTATAATGAAGAAGACAAACTCGTCATCTCCAATGCGTGGTTACGCCAACTGAACAAACACCTAACAGATGTTATGGAGCCTGGCAGCGATTTTGAAGCATTGCTCCGTGCTGAAGTCGAAAATGGGCGCTATCCGGAAGCCGAAGAAGATACTGAAGGCTGGATACAGCGTCGCTTGGCCAGACGTAAGCAAACGAGTGGGCCATTTGAGATTGAAACTGAAGGCAGCCGTTGGCTCTATGTAGATGAAAAGCGTCTTGCGGATGGTGGTATCGTTATGATGGCACGCGATATTACTGAGATGAAGCGCGCGATGGATGCCTTGAGAGATAGTGCAGCCAAGCACCGTGAATTTGCTGCAAATGTTGTGTATAAGATTCGCACGCCCTTGGCCGTTTTGCGGGCTAATCTGGATAATCTAAATTCAAGTGACGAGGTTGTCGCCTTACGTGTTGAAGTCGATACCTTGGCGCGCATGGTTGAGCAGCTATTGACCCTGACGCGTTATAAAAACTTTGTCATTCCCAGAAACGGTATCAGCGACGTGTATGATGTTACCGTCAATGTTGTCAGTAGTCTCGCGCCGATTGCTATTAAAGAAGGCCGGTCACTGGAGTTAGAGGGCGATAGCGGCCCCATCAACGTCCATGGCGACTCTGGCGCCCTTGAGCATGCCATCAGGAACTTGATCGAGAATGCGATTAAGTATTCAGCGTGTGGTTCATCTGTGGTTATTCGTCTTGAGCAGGAACCCGCTTCTATTCGTATTTCTGATCAGGGCCGTGGCATTGCGACTGAAGATCGTGTGCACTTGTTTGAGAAATTTGTGCAGAGTGACCGCCGTGGTGCAGGGGCTGGGTTGGGCCTTAATATCGTTAAAACTATTGTCGACTTGCACGGTGCAGGAATCACCGTTGGCCACAGTGGTTCCGGTGGGGCTGAATTTTATGGTGACATTCCCCGCATTTGACGAGCGTCGTATGCGCTCGATGAAGATATAGATAATCCCTTACCGTCAGGTACGCGTCAGCTTTTTCCGATAATCTCTTCATGCTGCATCAAATGATGCCGCACCTTTATGCCGTCAGGTCTTGATGGTTTGAGGACAGTTCTATTGCCGCGCCTGAACATGTGTTCAGTGACGGTTACACTCTCCCTTTAGGTCGCCTTATGGCGGCCCTTTTTTTGATGTAATGCGATCAAAGAAAAACGCCGGACCTAAGGGCCCGGCGCTCATCAACTCAAGATCGTGTTTGGCGGATTAACGCGTAAACGTGATCGTAACGCGACGGTTACGTGCTTCTTTCGTACCGTCTTTCGTCATAACTTCTGGAGCAGCTTCGCCAGAGTCCATACGCTTGACGCTGTCGTGCGCAATGCCCTCAGCCATCAGCGCATTACCAACAGCAGCTGCACGTGCACGTGACAGACCTTTGTTGTAATCGTCGCTACCAGCTTTATCAGTGTGACCTGTGACAACAAGGCCACCAGCTTCAGCTTCCATAGCAGCTTTAGCAGCTTCTTTGATCACCGCTGCGCCTGTAGCGCTTAGGTCAAAGCTGTCAAAGTCGAAGTAAACTGTGTAAGGCGCAGGAAGATCCATCATCTTCTTCATCGGCGCCTTAGCTTCCATTGCAGGACGCATGCCTTCAACTTTAGCAAGTGCTTC
Organism: Rhodospirillaceae bacterium UBA4468; assembly: GCA_002389385.1. Lineage (GTDB taxonomy): Bacteria > Pseudomonadota > Alphaproteobacteria > Rhodospirillales > Casp-alpha2 > UBA4479. The sequence goes on from DGOK01000051.1 coordinate 8,718, forward strand.
GTTGAAGCCATTCATGCAAGCTGCAACATCTTTAGGATTGTCATTCTCTTCTTGCTCTTGAATCCAGCAATCAAACATAGCTTGTGCACGAGCTGATTCCTTAGGAGCATAATCTTTGCTACCTGCAAGCAGAGAAGCGCGAAGTGCCTGACGGGCAGCTTCTAGATCCCAGCGAGCGTCGCCAGTGATGTCGCGCTCTTTGATTTCCTGTGGCTGAACGTCGTCGCCATTGGCAGCAGCAAGTGCCTTATTGTTGAAGTAGTGAGCATCTTCCATGTCCCACTCTTCAGCTTCTGCCATTGCAAGTGCAATATACTCTTGCTGGAGAGCGCCATTGAATGCGCTGCCCTTGTTCGCCATTGATTTAGTTGCTTCGATATTTGGACCACCAGCACAAGCCGCAAGAAGCGGAAGAAGTGCAATGGCCAACGTGAATTTAAAAAACTTCATTTTTAGTCCCCAAAATAGTTGGTAAATTTGATCTATCTTTAAAAACAGGCGACACTCACTAAGTAATCGCGCCGTTTAATGGCATTATGCCATCTGCTGTAATAGATCCGCGTGGGTACTGTCCCTCGAATAACTCAGAGCCTCTAATACAGAAACTCTCTCCCCAAAAAGAAAATATGCAGGTATTCTTAAACGATACCCATCTGTTAATCTTTGTTGACTTCTATTTTGCCTGTCATACCCCCCTTGAATCAAGCATCATCACGCGTTGAAGTCATCTAATGACATCGTTATGGTGCGAAAAGTGACATTTAGAAGCATTTTGAGTTGGAGTCTGGTTTGAAGACGAATATACGGCTTGCAGTATTTGACTGCGATGGCACCCTTGTTGATAGCCAGCATATGATCAATTCTTGCATGATTGATGCTTTTGAAAGCGTTAAGCTGGCACCACCGCCTTTATCTGAAGTTCGGCGGATTGTCGGACTTCCACTGGCAGGCGCTATTCGCGTGTTGTGTGGTAATGATGAAGCTGCACCTGTGGATGAGATGGTGAATGCCTATTCAAACTCATGGCAGTCGATGCGCCTTAAGGGAGATCTTAGCGAGCCTTTATATGAAGGCATCCCTGCTTTGTTAGAAGCCTTGCGCGATGATGGGTGGACGCTTGGTGTTGCCACTGGGAAATCAATGCGAGGCTTAGAGGCGACTTTGGCGCATCATGACCTCGCTAGCCATTTTGTAACACTTCAGACAGCCGACAAGGCGCGGGGTAAGCCAGACCCGCAAATGTTACATTTTGCGATGGGCGAAGCAGGGGCTGATGCAGAAAACTCGGTCATGATAGGTGACACGACCTTCGATATTGAAATGGCCAACGCGGCCAGTGTTCGTGCACTTGGTGTGGCGTGGGGGTATCATGCGCCTACAGAATTAATGACGGCAGGTGCCGAAACTGTGGCTGAAGAAGTCTCAGATTTACTCAGCATTTTAAAAAGTTAGAGTAGACGATCTCATGGGTAAGTGGATCAAGATATTTGGTGGATTGGTGGTCGTGTTGGTTGGCGTTGTTGTCGCTGGCGTCGCAATTCTCAGTTCTATGGATTTCAAAGAATACAAAGGTTTGATTGCGGAACAGGCAAAGAGCGCCACGGGACGTGACCTTCAGATTGCGGGTGATCTTAATCTTGAGATCTCACTGAATCCGGCAATTGCCGTTGATGGTGTGACATTCGCGAATGCGGATTGGGGCTCAAAGCCCGCGATGTTGACGGTTGAGCGCTTCGCCGCTGAAGTTGCCCTTATTCCTTTGTTGAGTGGTCAGGTGGTTGTGAACCGCTTGCTCGTCGAAGGTGTCGATCTATTGGCTGAAACCAACAAAGACGGCGTTGGAAACTGGGAATTCTCAGCAGGCGAGAAAGCACCTGCATCCGAGAGTGGTGGCGGTGGTGCATTACCATCGATTGATAAAGTGGTTATGCGCGACATCAAGGTGACATACAAAGATGGCGTGACGGGCGAAGAACATCGCGTCGCATTGGATGAAATGACAGCCGCTGCAGGTTCAATTGATACGCCTGTGGTTATCGCCGCAAAAGGTAGCCTCAACGAAAAAATATTTGAAGTCTTTGGCAAGCTTGGCTCCGTCGCACAAATTACATCTGCAGATGGTGTCTATCCGGTCAATATCGAGGCCGAGACATTAGGCGTTGTTACGTCATACATTGGTACGCTTGGTACGCCTGGTGGCAATGTTTCTGCTGAAGGTCAGCTTAAAGTTGCGATTGCGTCCTTGAAAACGACGTTGTCAGAAGCAGCAGCACTCGTGCCTGCACTTGAGGACGTGCCTGAAATCAAAGCTGACAAGATTGATTTGTCGGCTCAGGTTTCATTCGATGGCAAGACGGCTTCACTTGGCGGTATGACTTTGCTTGCGGGTAAAACCGATTTGGCAGGTAACGTGAAAGCAATCTTGGGTGGTCGCCCGAACATAGAGGCGTCCCTGACATCCAACCTGATTGATCTCGATGAGCTTCTGCCGGCATCTGAAGAAAAGGCAGCACCTGCACCTGCAACAAAGCCTGCAGATGGACGTGTATTCCCGAACGATCCTTTGCCACTTGATGGCTTAAAAGCTGTAGACGCGAAACTTTCGTTCGATGGAAAGAAGATCATTGTTCAGGGCAATCAAATCGAAGATGCATCGGTTCGGTTAACGCTTAAGGGCGGCAACCTTCAGGTATCCACGCTTTCTGCGTTGGTTACTGGTACGCAAGTATCGGGCAGCGTTGGCTTGAATGGTGCGGCTGCTGTGCCGGGCCTTGTGGCCAAGCTTAGTGCCGCCGGCCTTGATTATGGCGAGCTGCTCAAGCAACGCGGCATGACGGATATTGCAAAGGGTAAACTTGATGCCAATGTTGATATCAACGGAGCAGGGGGCTCAGTGCGGGCCATTATGGCGAGCTTGAATGGTGGCCTGTTTGTAAAAACAGAGAATGGTCGCATCGATAGCAGCGCACTGAATATTGTCTCATCCGATGTGATGTCTGTATTTCCGGGCTTTAATTCCAAGGACGATAAGACGCTTAAATGTGCTGTCATTAACTTTGATATTAAAGACGGTATCGCCAGTGCGAAGTCTATCGTTGTTGAAACGGGCGGTCTCTCAGCCATTGGGGTTGGTACTGCGGACCTGCGTGAAGAGAAGCTTAACCTCCTCATCGATCCACGTGCCAAGCAAGCCAGTCTTGCGAGTGCTGCTATTGTCCCTGTTGCAATTACCGGGACGTTCCTGACGCCTGAATGGTCGTTGGATAAAGGTGCGTTATTGGCAAATACGGCTGGTACGGTTGCCAAAGGTGCAGCGGCGGTTGCAACAATGGGATTGTCCTTACTTGTTGAAAGTGTCGCGAAGCGGGCTGTTGGTACTGTTGATAAGACGGATTACTGCACCCCTGCACTTGCGGGTAAGAAAGTTGTGCCGGGTCAAGTGGCGGAAGTTAAAACTGACGATACGTCAGGATCAAGCCAGCCAGCGCCACAAGAGAAAAAACAGGAAACGGGTGCCGATGCAGTTGTCGACAGTGTTCCTAAAGGTTTAAAATCATTGTTTGGAAACTAATCAGTGACTGACGAAAAAACGGCTAAACTGCGAAAGCGGTTCTATATGGATGTGAGCGTCTCGCCGGAAGGCGAGGCGTTTAACGTTCTGTTGGATGAGCGTACCGTAAAGACGCCGGGCAAGGTTCCATTGGCGTTAAAAACCCGTGAACTCGCTAACGGGGTTGCTGAAGAATGGAACGCCCAGGGTGAAAAGATTAACCCGCTTTCGATGCCACTGACGCAAATTGCGTGTACTGCCATTGACCGTGTCGGGCCTCATCGGGACGAGACAGAAGTGCTTGTTGCGAAATTCGCCGAATTAGACTTGGTTTGTTACCATGCAGAGGCGCCCATCGATTTAGTGAAGCGCCAACACGATGCATGGCAACCGCCTCTTGACTGGCTTGCATCTGAATATGGGATCAAGCTGACAACGACGGCAGCATTGATCGCCGTCCCTCAACCCGACGAATCTCTTACGAAATTCAAAGAGCTTGTGGCGTCATTCGATGATCACGAATTGGCAGCTTTTGCTGTTTTGGCCCAGGCTATGGGGTCTGTCGTGCTGGGCCTAAGCGTAACACGCGGGTTCATGACAGGCGAAGATGCGGTGGCTGCTGCGCAAATTGACGAGACATTTCAGTTTGAGCTATGGGGTTCAGACCGCGAAGCAGAGCAACGATTACGTGATCTTAGGGATGAGGTTTTCGATGCTGAACGATACCTCACCTTGCACTGCAGCAAAATATCAGAGACATTCTGAGCATACGTTAATTTGTCGAAAGGTGAAGATTATGCAGGAAATCATTGCTGAACTCGAAGAGCGCAGGAAACGTGCGCGCCTTGGTGGCGGACAAAAGCGTATTGATTCACAACATTCTAAAGGCAAATTGACAGCGCGCGAGCGGATCGATGTATTCCTGGACGAAGGGTCGTTCGAAGAATGGGATATGTTTGTCGAGCATCGCTGTACCGAATTTGGCATGCAGGACACCTCAACACCGGGTGATGGCGTCGTCACGGGATATGGCACTGTTAACGGTCGTCAGGTCTTTGTTTATTCGCAGGACTTCACTGTATTCGGTGGATCCCTTTCAGAAAGCCATGCCAACAAGATTTGTAAGGTTATGGATCAAGCCATGAAAGTTGGGGCACCTGTTATTGGTCTCAACGATTCAGGCGGTGCCCGTATTCAAGAGGGCGTCGACAGCTTGGCCGGATATGCGGAAGTCTTTCAGCGTAATGTCCTCGCATCAGGCGTCGTGCCGCAGATTTCAATGATCATGGGGCCGTGCGCCGGTGGTGCTGTGTACTCGCCGTCGATGACTGACTTCATCTTTATGGTTGAATATACCAGTTACATGTTTGTTACAGGCCCTGACGTGGTCAAAACAGTCACCCACGAGACGGTGACTGCGGAAGAACTTGGCGGTGCGACGACGCACACAACCAAGTCAGGCGTTGCGGACCGAGCCTTTGCAAACGACATGGAAGCGCTTTTGTATCTGCGTAGGTTTGTTGACTTCTTGCCGCTCAGCAACCGTGAACAGCCGCCTGAGCGCCCGACGCCTGATCCGCATGACCGGATTGAGATGTCCTTGGATACGCTCATCCCGGACAATCCAAACAAGCCTTACGATATGAAAGAACTCATCACCAAAGTCGTCGACGAGGGTGATTTCTTTGAGCTGCAGCCAAACTATGCCGGTAATATCCTGATTGGATTTGCGCGTATGGAAGGGTCTACCGTTGGCGTGGTGGCGAACCAGCCAATGGTGTTGGCTGGGTGCCTTGATATCGAATCTTCAATCAAAGCAGCACGGTTCGTGCGGTTCTGTGATTGTTTCAATATTCCGATCATGACGTTTGTTGATGTGCCGGGCTTCTTGCCGGGCACCAGTCAGGAATTCAATGGCATCATCAAGCATGGTGCGAAACTCTTGTTTGCTTACGCCGAAGCCACAGTGCCGAAGGTGACCGTGATTACGCGGAAAGCTTACGGCGGCGCCTATGACGTGATGAGCTCAAAGCATCTGCGCGGTGACGTAAACTTTGCGTGGCCAACAGCTGAAATCGCTGTGATGGGCCCTAAAGGCGCTGTTGAAATCATCTTCCGTTCAGATCTTGGCGATGATGAAAAGATCGCCAAGCGCACTGAAGAATATCGCACACGCTTTGCCAATCCTTTTATCGCGGGCGCACGCGGCTTCATTGATGATGTGATTATGCCGTATTCGACACGTAAACGATTGTGCAAATCACTGCGCATGCTGAAAAACAAGGACCTCGAAAACCCTTGGAAGAAGCACGATAACATTCCTTTGTAGAGGTGCGGAATGCGATATTGGTTAAGCGTTCTAGTTCTGACTTTTGCTATTTCAAGTTCGGCTGATACATCCGGGCTCGAGCCCGATGTGTGTGTGACGCAAGCCACGACAGTAGAAATGATCCAATGTGCGGATTGGCATTATAAACAGGCCGATCGTTGGCTTAATCAGGTCTACAAAAATCAATCCAAGTATAAGGATGCACCGGCGAAGAAACTCCTTCGCGATGCGCAGCGTGCGTGGATCAAATTTCGGGATGCTGAATGCCAATCACAAAGAGACGCCGGCAGAGGCGGGACGATTGTACCTCTTTTTGAAATTGGCTGCCTAACATCAATGACAGAAAATAGAGCGCGCGCCTTATAAACACCTCAGGGCTTTGAGGATCATGTCAGAGTTCAGATGCTGGAAAAGCCTGGCTCATCGATCATTGGTAATTTTAAGTGTGATGGACAGATTCGGGACGCGCATATCGGCTTGGTAGCGATATCCCCAACGCATGAGACGTTTGTTCGTGCCAGACTGGAAATCGGGAATGAAAGTCTTGAATGGCAGATTGGTGGTGATCGGCAAGATGCGTTTTGCGGTTCTGATCTGACGCTCAGCGCAATCCCAAATCCAGAACGTCCAATGTGTCCGGCACTTAAGATTGATGATGGTATGTGTGACGCATTCTTTATGGGGTGGGATGACGCGAAAAAAGCATTCACCTGGACACGAAACTAACGCCCAATAACACCCCGTCATGAACGTATATCTATCTGGCATTTCTGGACTCCGGCCTTCGCCGGGGTGACGACATATTCTTACAAACTAAATCCGTCATTCCGACGCAGGCCGGAATCCAGTGATACGAATAAATCTAGAGAGTTTGTTGCTTAGTCTTCAAGCACCATCAACACAACGTCGCCGCCGTGCTTGATGAGTGGGTGTGGGACGACTGCGGCGCGTTTACGCTCTTTGAAGCCTTCACGCTTGTATAGGCGGCATGCGGCTTCGTTCTCGACGAAGCAGATGAGGCTGATCTTTTTAACACCTTCGGCACGCGCACGCTTATAGGCGTAATCCAGCAGACGTGTACCTACGCCAGCACCCCTAAATTTATCGAACAAGGCCAATCCTGAGATATTTAGGCTACGAGGCTCTTCGAGTTCTGCGTAAGGACGTAGCACAGGATCAATGTCGTCTGGGACATTCCCCACATCATCACCAATGACATACGCATGAAGCATGCCGACAGTTTCGCCATCGATCTCGGCAATGTCGCAGTTCTGGTAAGAAAATTTAACATCCTCACGCCCATAACGCTTGGTGCCGATCTCAATCAGCTCAAGTCCTTCAAATTCAGGACCTTCAAGCTGGTTCCATACGTAATCAGCTACGCCTTCGGAGGAGATTTGAAAAAGTTCAGCAATGACACGCGCGTCAGCGCGTGTTGCTGGCCTAAATGAAACATCATTGGCTGCCATGGTTATCCCTCAAGTATAGGTGTACGCGTCGTTATTATGATAACGCGGGTGCGTAAAAACCCATTATCCAATGATCTAAATGCCGTTGCTTGAAGGTATTGTAAAGGAAAACGCGCGCGCCTACCAAGCCCTATATCAGGTATTATCGCTGCCATCTGGTATGCGTGGACCGACTTGTGTGGTAATCGGTCCATAATGCTCAATCCGGCGGTGACGGGCGAAATCGAATACTGTGGATTTACCGAACTTAGTATCATCCAGATCGATTTCAGCAACGATGACTTCATCATCCTCACCTTTTGTCATCGCGATGATCTCGCCTGCGGGTGAAATAATGCAGCTTTCGGCAAACATATGATGACCGTCCTCATTGCCGGATTTGGCAGATGCGGCGACGAACGTTGAATTCTGATAGGCGCCGGCTTGAAGGCTGAGGCGATTATGGAATTTGCGTTGTTCTAGCGTTTCTGACGCATCCTGAGAGTTCTCAGACGGCGTATTATAGCCAATCATTACCAGTTCAACGCCTTGTAGGCCCATCAGGCGAAATGTCTCGGGCCAGCGGCGATCATTGCAAATGCACATGCCCATGTTGCCGCCCATCGTGTTCCATACAGGGAACCCGAGATTGCCGGGTAAGAAGTATCGTTTTTCCAAATGCTGAAACTTACGACTTGGATCAAATTCGTCATGACCAGGCAGGTGAATTTTCCGGTACTTGCCTACGATGTTGCCAGATTTATCAACGAGGATAGACGTGTTGAAATGCTGTCCCTCAGGTGTGAGTTCGCCATATCCTAGACAGAATCCAACACCGCGTCGCTTTGCCATATCAAACAACGGCTTCGTTGCTGCATTTGGCATCTCACGTTCAAACCATTCGTCCATCTCAGCCCGGTCTTCAGCATAGTGGCGAGGGAAGAAAGTGGTCAGGGCAATCTCGGTAAAGACAACGATGTCAGCGCCATTGTCTGCTGCTTCATCGAGCATCTTACAAAGGCGGGCGACATTTGCCTGACGAGAGTCGCTAAGTTGAACTGCGCCGGATTGTGCGACGGCGAGAATGAGGGGACGAGTCATGGTTTATGCTGCCGAGTCAAAAATTGCACGATTACGGTCTTGGGCCTTCGCGGTATAAAGGGAGCGATCCGCCCGGTCTAGAATCTCTTCAATGCGGATATCGCGTCCTTGTGCACACGCGATACCAATAATAATTGTGGACGTCAAATCACCTTTTTCGCTTTTAACAATACTTTCGGCAACACTTTTATGAAGACGTTCAGCAATGATCTTGGACATTTCTTCCTTGACACCAGGCAGGATCACAGAAAACTCTTCACCGCCATAGCGCCCAACAACGTCGGTCTTTCTAAAAATCTTGCGACAATTATCAGCGCGATCACGCAATACATCATCGCCAATAGCGTGTCCGTATGTATCGTTGATCTTTTTAAAATAGTCCGCATCAATCATCATGACGCTCACAACATGACCTTCGCGTTTTGCGCGTTCTTCTTCGTGGTTGGCGAGGGTGAAGAATTCGCGGCGATTAATCAGACCGGTCAGTTCGTCGCGTGTCGCCATTTCAATCAGGCGTTTCTCGAAAGCTTTGCGCTCGGTGATATCCTTATAAAGGGTTATCACGCCACCGCCTGGAATAGAGTTCGCGCGTACGCTTAAGATACGGCCGCCTTCGAGTTCACGCTCAAAGAATTGCGGTTTTCCTTCTCGGGACGCATCAAGCTGCTGCATCAACAATGAACCAGGATCAACGATGCCATTGTCGGAAGTTCGCTCAATCAGCTCATTTAACGCAACACCAACACCCACATCACTGTCCGAAAGACTGAGATTGTTGCAGCTTGCGTATTGTATAGTATCAGCTAGTAATTACTGTAAATAATCGTAATGCCTTCAGACAAACGATCGAGACTTTCAACAATAAGGTCCCAATTGCGTTGTTTGATAATATCTTGATTCTGTCCCAACGTGTTTCCTATTCTGTAAAAGTGCTTGTTGAGATGTTTGTGACGTATGTTCACACGCGTTTTGGAGTGAATTAGGTTCAGCGCACGACTTAGTTATTAGAATACAGAAATTTTCGTAAAATCCAAGTTTTTGAAGACGATCTAGCCATGTTGTGTTCATGAATTCGAAAAATGAAGCAAACCCACAGCTTATAATTGTCATTGCGATGCTTTGGGCAACTGCAGGGTCATTTCTTTTCACAATCATGTGGGTTCTACCAAAGTTAGCGGGGAGCTCGGTCCCGCCTATGTAGATCGGTTTTTTCCATTATGCAGCGGGGGCAATTTTTATCGCACCGTTCTTTGTTTCTGATATGCGATTGCCCGCAGCTACAACGTCTCACCCCAAACAACCACGCCTAATGGGTATGCATATTTTACGGGCAGCGTGTGGCGTCTCATCATTGGTTTTTGGTGCCTATGCCGTCACAAGAATCCCTTTGGCGAATGTTCAGGCCATCGCAATGACAAACGGCGTCTTTACAGTGTTGTTTGCATCGATATTCCTTAAGGAACATGTGGGTTGGCGAGAAGTGCTCTCGGGCTCTGTCGCGTTGGGCGGTGCGGTGCTTGTGGCAGGGCCTGGTTCTGCAGGTGCTGCAGGGTGGGCATTGCTTGGTGTGTTAGCAGCCTTTGCTCAGGCCATTACCTGGGGTGCTGAGGTGGTTTTCCTCAAGGCAACGGCGACCCGCGACCGCGCCAGCCGTATTCTGTTCATCGTTAATGTCGCTGCATCGGTGATGGTGTTGGCCACAGGCGTTTGGTTTTGGGAAAGCCTTATGATTGAGGTCATTCTTTTGGTTGCTGCGATGGGGCTGATCGCGATTTTGGGACAAATCTGCAATATTCGCGCGTTTCGTTTGACCAGTGCGACTAATCTCGTGCCAGTACGATATTCTGGAATCGTTTTTGTGGCCATCTTCGGTATATTGTTTTTTGATGAGTGGCCGGGTCTTATGGTGATCGTTGGCGCAGCCATGATCGTTGGTGGCGCAATGTGGTTGGCATTGTCCCGTGACTAAACTGAGACTATGTAAACGTTAAGCCGTTAAATCCATCAGGAGAATAAAGCTTTGCACGACACAGAATCTGATCGTGAAGATCAAGCCCATGCACGTGCACTTCAACGTCAGCGTGGCCTTGCACTCCATTTCGCCGGATACATCATTGTTGTCAGCGGCTTGTTTGCCGTCAATTTCCTGTGGCTAAAAGGTGAGCCTTGGTTTGTCCTGCCAATGGTCGGTTGGGGGAGTGTTCTGGCGCTTCACGTGGCCCGGGTCATAGGTTTGTTCAACGGCTTGTTTGGCAATAAATAATCGACTTTTGTTCGCGGTTGTAAAAAACCTCGAAACCTTGCTCGCGAAATCGTAAAACTTAAGTCGGAATTACCGGGGTAGGGAAGAAACATGTTCAAAAAAATCCTAATCGCTAACCGTGGTGAGATTGCTTGTCGGGTCATCAAGACAGCCCGTGCCATGGGAATCTCAACAGTTGCTGTATACTCAGACGCAGATCGAGATGCGCTGCATGTTCAGATGGCTGACGAAGCCGTGCATATTGGACCTGCGCCAACAGCCGAGAGTTATCTCGTCATCGATAATATTCTGAGAGCGATTAAGGACACTGGTGCTGAAGCTGTGCATCCGGGGTATGGCTTCTTGTCTGAAAATACTCATTTCGCCCAAGCGCTTGAAAAAGCGGGCGTTGCGTTTATCGGTCCTGGCCCAAAAGCCATCACAGCGATGGGCGACAAGATCGAATCCAAAAAACTTGCGAATGCGGCAAAGGTATCAACCGTACCAGGGCATCCAGATGCCATCGCTGATGCGGATGAAGCCGTTAAAATTTCAGACATGGTTGGCTACCCGGTTATGCTTAAAGCATCAGCGGGTGGTGGCGGAAAGGGTATGCGTATTGCCTGGAATGCCGAAGAGGCGCGCGATGGATTTATCCGTGCGACAAACGAAGCCAAGTCGTCGTTCGGTGACGACCGTGTGTTTGTTGAGAAATTTATAGAAGACCCGCGCCATATCGAAATTCAGATCATTGCCGATAAGCATGGCAACACGATCTATCTTGGCGAGCGCGAATGCTCTATTCAGCGCCGCCATCAAAAAGTGATCGAAGAAGCGCCATCACCTTTCCTTGACGATAAAACTCGGAAAGCCATGGGCGAAGAAGCGGTCTCGCTGGCCGCTGCCGTTGATTATCATTCAGCGGGTACCGTTGAGTTTATTGTCGATAAAAATAAGAATTTCTTCTTTCTGGAAATGAACACACGTTTACAGGTTGAGCATCCTGTCACAGAATACATTACCGGACTTGATCTGGTTGAGTTGATGATCCGCGTCGCTGACGGTGAAGAGCTTCCGTTCAAACAAGAAGATGTCACGTTAACCGGCTGGTCAATGGAAAGCCGGATTTATGCCGAAGATCCATTCCGGAACTTTATGCCATCGATTGGCCGACTGATTAAATACCGCCCACCCGTTGAAGAAGAGGGTGCCGTGCGTGTTGATACCGGCGTCTATGAAGGCGGCGAGATTTCGATGTACTACGATCCGATGATCGCCAAGCTGGTGACGTACGGCAAAGACCGTGCTGAGGCGACAAAGAATATGCGCCAGGCTTTGGATGAGTTTTATATTAAAGGTGTGCAGCACAACATTCCATTCCTGAATGCCTTGGTGTCACATCAACGCTTTATCGATGGTGAATTAACGACAAACTTTATCGCTGAAGAATATCCCGAGGGCTTTAACCCAACGGATACAGTGCCAAAGGATACAAAAATCTTCGCAGCTGTTGCAGGCCTTATGCATACCGCTTATCAGGCGCGGGCTGCGCAAATATCTGGTCAGCAACGCGGCCATAATCGTCAGGTCTCATCTGATTGGGTCGTGATATTTGGTGATAATAATTATCATGTCACTGTTGGTGATGCGGAAAGCGGACACGTTGAACTAAACGTAGATGGAACAGAGTTTGTTATTTCGACGGACTGGCAGTTAGGTGATCCATTATTCCGAGCCGAGATCGCAGGCGAGCAGATCTGCTTCCAAGTTACACGCACGACTGTGTCGTACTCAATTTCGCAAGGTGGGTTCCAAGCTGATGCATGGGTGCTGTCGCCGCATGTTGCCGAACTGAACAAGCTGATGCTTGAGAAAGAAGCACCGGACACGTCGAAGCTTTTATTATCACCAATGCCTGGCTTATTGGTTTCCGTTGCTGTTACCGAAGGCCAGGAAGTGAAGGCTGGTGAAGAGTTGTGCGTTGTTGAAGCGATGAAGATGGAGAATGTTCTTCGTGCTGAAAAAGACACGACTGTCACGGTGGTTAAGGCTGA
>DGOK01000135.1 GCA_002389385.1 Rhodospirillaceae bacterium UBA4468
CGTCGGAAACGGCGCCTAACTGGTTAGGCCGTGCATTTCTGGCATATTTAAAGCGGAGCGCGGCTAATTGGCGACCAAACCTATAAAGCGAAATGACGGGGTCTTGACTTCCACCATGTCAGCGTCACATTTTGAAACGTGATTAATAAGAGGAGAGCCCTTTGACGCCCCGTGTAAAAAATGATTTTCCAATCGAACTCACCGCCCCTGATATCACTGCATACAAGGTAGGAAATACGGGTGTAGATTATGTCACCACACTAGATTCAGACACTCCAGGACCACATGTGATGGTTACGGCAGCCGTGCACGGAAATGAAATTTGCGGTCCTATAGCTCTGGATTACTTCTACCAGAATGATCTTCGTCCACGCATTGGAAAGCTGACCCTCGCATTTTGTAACTATGAAGCTTATCTGGGATTTGACCCCGAAGATCCGACCGTCTCGCGATATGTCGATGAAGACTTTAACCGTGTATGGTCAGAAGAAACTCTCGACGGACCAAGGCAAACTCAAGAATTAATTCGTGCTCGCGAATTCCGCCCATTTGTTGCTGATGCCGATCTCCTGCTTGATATTCATTCGATGCAGAAAAAGACGGATCCATTGATGCTTTCTGGCCCCCTCCCAAAGGGCCGGGAACTCGCACGTGGCACTCAAGTCCCCGAGATCGTTGTTTCTGATCACGGCCATGCTTCTGGCAAACGGATGCGTGATTATGGTGATTTTATTAATCCAAATAGTCCAAAAAATTCATTGCTCGTAGAGTGTGGCCAGCATTGGGAAAAAGCCTGTGGCCCACTTGCTATTGAGACGATGCTTAGGTTTTTAGCGCACACTGAGACATTATCTGCCGAAGATGTCGCCGATCACCTAGGGCCAACGCCACCACCACAACGTTTCATTGAAGTCTCAGGCCCGGTCACCATCATCACTGATAATTTCCGCTTTGTGGAAGAATATCAGGGCTTTGAGGTTATTGAGAAAGAAGGAACGATCATCGCGTATGATGATGATAAGGAAATTTGCACTCCTTATGATAACTGCGTCCTGATCATGCCATCTCGCCGTTTGGGGCCTGGCGGCTCCGCCGTCAGACTTGGTCAATTTATTGACGGTTAAATAACCTGACGTTGAGCGCGTATTAAAGTGGCATGATCAAAGCTGGGTCTATATGATTGCGCGAACTTAATGAGGGAGGACGGCATGGACGACGAGACCATCGAAGTTGAGACGATGACAATAGCGTGTGACGGAGGCGGCGGACCTCTTGGTCATCCGAATGTTTTTCTTCATCTCGATGATCAAACTCACGATATCGCATGTCCTTACTGCTCGAAGCGCTTCCAATTGAAAGAAGGCGCAACCATCGCCGCTGGACATTAAGCCCGTGTGTGCTGACGTTGTAGGCGAAGACAGAGAACACGTATTTCTTATTGATGGCTCGGGATTTATTTTCCGAGCCTATTTTGCGGGCATCGCGAGTAGACAAGGCCAGATGAGCCGGTCAGACGGCACCCCTACAAACGCAGTATACATTTATACTCGGATGATGTTGAAGTTGATTGAAGACACCGAAGCCGATTATGTCGCGGTGATTTTTGATAAAGCCCGCAAGACTTTCCGGAATGATATTTACCCAGAATATAAAGCACAGCGGCCACCGCCACCTGATGATCTCATTCCACAGTTCGCCCTCGTTCGTGAAGCCACTGAAGCCATGAACGTGCCAGCCATTCAAATGGAAAACTACGAAGCGGACGACCTTATTGCGACGTATGCAACGCAAGCCGCTGAACGTGGCATGGATGTGACCATCGTATCATCCGATAAAGATTTGATGCAGTTGGTCAACGACCGTGTTTCGCTTTGGGACGGTATGAAGGACAAAACCATTGGCGCTGCTGAGGTCCATGAGAAATTTGGCGTTGGGCCTGAAAAAGTTATCGAAGTCCAGGCATTAGCAGGCGATAGCGTTGATAACGTTCCTGGCGTCCAAGGCATCGGCATAAAAACAGCCGCCCAACTGATCAACGAGTATGGTGATCTTGAAATATTGTTGGCGCGCGCGGGCGAAATAAAACAGCCAAAGCGCCGTGAAAAGCTACTTGAGCAGGCCGATATGGCCCGTATCTCACGTGAATTAGTGACATTGAGGACCGATGTTCAAATAGGCGTGCCGTTAGATGATTTTCGCAAACGTCAGCCTAACCCAGAAATGCTTTTGACATTTCTGCGCGAGCAAGAATTCAAAACTCTGGTTGCATCTATTTCAGCAAAGTTTGGGTTAAGTGCTGGGGGCGATGACGCCGAGCCTGAACAGGCTAAAGCACAAGAAACAGAATATACACTAGTGCAGAACCTCGAGGATTTGATGCCGTGGATCGAGGCCGTGAAAAAGGCTGGCACCATTGCTGTCGACACCGAGACGGACGCGTTATCGAGCATGCAAGCGGGCTTAGTTGGTATCTCTTTAGCGGTCGAAGCTGGTAAGGCATGCTATATCCCATTGGCGCACGTTGGCCCCGGCGCGCAGGGCGCATTTGATTTAGGCGATGGAAGCGGCAACACAGAGAGCGATGTGCCCGAACAAGCTCCAATGCAAGCTGTACTCGATGCATTAAAGCCAATTCTTGAAGATCCATCGATCCTTAAAGTCGGCCAGAACATCAAGTACGATATACAAGTTTTGTCCCGGTATGGCATCGACGTTGCCCCCATTGATGACACAATGTTGATTTCATATGTGTTAGAGGGTGGCTTGCACGGGCACGGCATGGATGAGCTTGCTCGGCGCTTCCTGGATGTCGATACGGTCAAATTCAAAGACGTTGCGGGCACGGGTAAAAACGCGGTGAGC
>DGOK01000064.1 GCA_002389385.1 Rhodospirillaceae bacterium UBA4468
AAGGTCACTGGGATGAGATGGGCGCCCCTTGCGATCCCAGTAATCTGGACTGGCGACAAGAATACGGCGACAGGGTGCGAGACGACGCGCAATCAGGCTTGCGTCTGGCAAGCGGCCAATCCGAATGGCGAGATCAAAACCATCTTCGATCAGGTCGACTTGACGGTCGTTGAGAACCATATCGACGCTGACGTCAGGATATGCCTCCATAAATTCAGCAACCGCTGAACCCAAATGCATTGTGCCGAACGACATAGGTGAGTTGATACGTAATACCCCGCGTGGCTCGGTGTTTGAGTTGTCGAGCGCGTCAATCGCTTCGCGTGCTTCATCTAGAATACGGCGACAATGCTCATAGAATACACGGCCTTCGTCAGTCATTGAAATGCGCCGGGTGGTGCGATTGAGAAGTCGGGTGTCTAAACGATCTTCGAGTTTTTGGATGTGTGTGCTGATTGCTGCTTTCGAATATTTGAGCGTGCGCGCCGCGCCGGTAAAGCTCTCAGCTTCAACAACTGCCGCAAAAATCGACATACCTTCCAATGGATCAGGTTCGGCCATAGCTTACCTATTGTTCATAATTATGAACAGTATATTTATATTTCACCTAATTGTCTCATTTATTCGTAATGCCTATCTTCCATTCAACAGCCAAACGTGGCGTAATTTTTGTAAGGAAGAAATGATGACAACTTTATTAGTGTTAGATACCAGCCCAAGCAAAAGCTCCGTATCTCGACAACTCACTGAGAGGTTCGTTGAAAAAATTGGGGCGAAGTTTGCTGATGCTCGTATCATTCATCGTGATATCGGTCAGAACCCGCCTGAGCATATTGATGATGCTGTCGCATCGTTTGCAGCTTGAAAGATACATGACAAGGAGCCGACCAATGACAATTAAAACAGTTTCTTTCGATAACCTCGGTGGTGACAACCATGGCTGGCTCGATGCAAAGCATCACTTTAGTTTTGCTAATTACCATGATCCAAAGCGTATGGGCGTTGGTTCGCTCAGGGTTTGGAATGACGATGCCATCAAGCCCGGCACCGGGTTTCCGTTTCATTCTCACCAAGATATGGAGATCATTACGTTTGTCCGTGAAGGGGCGATCACTCACGAGGATAGTCTCGGAAATAAGGGACGGACAAAAGCGGGTGATGTTCAGGTCATGAGTGCCGGTACGGGCATAACGCATTCGGAATACAATCATGAAAAAGACATCACGCGTCTTTTTCAGATATGGATTATCCCGGATGAAAAGGGCCATACACCCAGATGGGACGCGCGGGAGTTTCCAAAAGGTAACAATGACGATGGCCTGGTGCCATTGGCTTCGGGGCGCACCACTCATGCTGATACGGACGCTTTGCTAATCCATGCTGACGCAGCTGTTTTTGGTGCGACGATGACGGCAGGCCAGAAGGTGTCACATCACCTCGAAGCGGGACGTGCTATTTATATCGTTCCGTCAAAGGGTGCCATTTCAATCGATGAGACATTCATCGATACCCGCGATGGTGCTGTGATCACGGCAGACGGTGAAGATAGGGAGGTCATAATTGAAGCAGACCTCGACGCCGAGCTTGTGATTGTTGATGTCCTGCTCAACTAATCGAAGCTGACACTAAGTGATCTGGATTCCGGCCTGCGCCAGAATGACGACAGTTCGTATAATAGAATGTATCTTCACCCCGGCGAAAGCCGGGGTCCAGGGGTGTGGAATGACGATCATCTAAAGTGCTTTGATTATTCACTAACGCCGCCGCAATAGCTTCGATCTCTACTGTCCAGTTCGGGTCAGCGAGAGCCGACAAAATAAGCAGTGTTGAGGCCGTAATATGTCCGCCTAACATCTGATCGCAAATACCTAGGTAAATCCCCACATCTTCTGCATTCGTCAAATAAGCGGTTACTTTGACAATGTCTTCTTTTTTCATACCAGCGTCTTCAACGATGGTGATAATACGTTGCCAGCAAACTTCAATTTGCTCGGCTGTGCCACCTGCGAGCGTGCCATCAGGATGCGTGCCAACCTGACCTGATAAGTGGAGCCAGGATTTCGCATGATCGATTTTAACGCCGTGCCCATAAGCCGATGAGGGAGGCGCGATACTTGCGGGGTTATGGATGCTGGTCATAGGAACTCCTTTGAAAACTGAAACTGGACTTGTCTTTAAGATCGGCCATCATAGTGCCAGAAGCATATGCTAATGTCATCGTTGACGCTAAGGGAGATAGGTTTTGACTAAAATAACACTCGCATGTTGGGACTATGATCGGGCGATGCCTGTGCTTGATGGTCATATTAAGGTGAAGGGTTTTGATCTGGATTGTCACGCTGAACCCCCCGGCACACTTTTCCCGCTGGCCGTTGGTGACGCACCGTATGATGTGACGGAATTCTCGTTTGCCAGTTATCTGATCCAGCTTTCGCGCGGTGAATGCCAGTATATCGGCATACCGGTTTATCTGTCCCGCGCGTTCCGTCACGGGGCCATCTATGTCCGTTCGGATTCCGGGATCAAAGACGCGAAAGACCTGGAGGGGCGTGTCGTTGGTGTGCCCGAGTACGCGATGACCTTGGCGGTTTGGGTGCGCGGTATCTTGGCAGACGACTATGGGGTCGACGTGAGTACGCTGAAATATCGGACTGGTGGGCTTAACGAGCCGGGTCGGATTGAGCGCCTCAAGCTTGATATTCCGGATCATATCGATATCCAGCCGATGGACTCAACCGTCAGTTTGAATGATGCTATTCTGGATGGGCAATTGGATGCGATCATTGCACCTGCGCCGCCACGCGCATTTTCGGATGGTGATCCTTGGGTGCTGAGATTGACTGATCCGGCAGGCCCGGCAGAACGTGATTATTTTGCGCGCACCAAGATATTCCCGCCTATGCACATTCTTGGTATCAAGAAGACGGTCGCTGCCGCACATCCAACATTGCCAGGCGCACTTTATGATGCCTTTCTGGATGCTCGCCGTATTACAATGGACCGCGTCAAAGCGGTGGCGCAAAGCTCAGCCAATCGACAGATGTCGCCGTGGTATGCTGAAGCCTATGAGCAGGCAGTGGCAATTATGGGGTCAGATTATTGGTCTTATGGTGTCGATGATAATATCCGGGATCTTGAAGCTTTCTGTCGATATTGCGACGCGCAGCATCTGACAGCGCGTCTTGTGTCTCCAGATGAGCTTTTCCATCCGGATACGATGACAAAACCCGGCAGATAATCTGTTTGGTGGAAAATCCTGCCGATTTGATGGTTTTTGTGTGCCTAATTTATAGGGTTCCGTCCTATTCCATATGTTAAGTGATTGAAAAACAACAATATATAAGTTGGCACGGTGTTTGCTTATGTGTTTGTGGATACGTGTGACTGAGAAACAGTCGCTATGGGACATATGCACGGTCAGAACCATGACCGGCAATAAAAAGGAACGGGAAAATGGACGCATTGCGAATTGGTGCTTCGGGCATGATGGCGCAACAAAGAAACGTCGAGGTTGTTGCGAACAACCTCGCGAATATGAATACGACAGGCTATCAGCGCCGTCGGACAGAATTTCATGACCTGATTTATAAGAATAGTGAACGACCGGATGGCGCGGGATCACGCGCTGGCGAGCAAGTGCTGGGCGGCGTTCAGTCTGGACATGGTGTCGACTTGATGTCGGTTTACCGAGTCACTGAGCAGGGCAGTCTTCGTGCTACTAACAGCTCGTTCGATCTGGCGATCCAGGGCAAAGGGTATTTCCAAATTCAATTGCCGGATGGCGATGTTGGCTACACACGAGATGGCACGTTCCAACTTGATAGCTCGGGCGCACTCGTGACGCATGATGGCTATCCTGTGTTGCCGGGTGTGCAGGTGCCACCTGATTCGGTCGATATTTCGATCAATGTGACGGGTGAAGTGCTGGTAAAACAAGACGGTGATGCGACGCCAACTAATGTTGGTGTTGTTCAACTTGCGATGTTCCCGAACGAAGGTGGATTGAATGCTGAAGGTAATAACTTTTATACCGCGACGGCGGCTTCGGGTGCAGCTTCGCTCGTTAATCCAGGTGAAGGCGGCGCCGGTTCCGTGTTGCAAGGGTTCATTGAAGCCTCAAACGTGAATGCGGTTGAAGAGATTGCCGAGATGATCCGCGCCCAACGTGCTTACGATATGAATTCCAAGGTTATTCAGACGGCGGATCAAATGATGGCGCCATCGAATAAATAATCCAGGGGCGGTGCCCCTTCGTTTCTCCAAGTCCCAAACTCAGCTGGCAGGCGCGTCCTGCCAGCTATTTCTTTTTCAGTGTGTGGTAATCCAGCGCTGGATAAGACCTTCTTCAAAATGCTCAACATCATTGCGCCATTGACTTGATTGGCGTCGCGCATGAGACGAAAATCGCGCGGGGTCGTTCTCAAGCTGATCTCGCTTTGCTTGGTCATACACAAAAATTGAAAATATCAATCGTTTGCCCGAGGCTGCATTGAGGTAACCGGCAAGGCCTTTGATATAACGCATCGTCCCACTTTTCGCCCAAACTCGATAACCAAGTTCTGGACTACGAAACCGTCCACGGAAATTATCGCGGGCACCGCCGGGCGCTAAAAGCGCATCGAAGCGCCAACCATCGAAGTGTTTGTTTTTGGCGTACCCAAGAAGCGCAGCCATTTGGCGTGGTGATATTCTAGACGTTGTGGATAGCCCTGAATGATTGGTGAGCGCGGTCTTAAAACCTTCCAAGCCGGGGACTTCCAGATCAAGCCAGCGTCCAAGTGTGTTCGCGGACTGCGCCAGTGTTGACGTTGTATCGTCTTGGTTCTGTGATGCAGCCAAGCCAACAATTTCGGCAACCATATTATTTGAATACTCAAGTCCGGCACGGGCGATTTCGATCAACGGCTGCGATTTTATCTGTGCCAGAATGATCGCGTCTTTTGCTGGCGAACCTGAGGCGGGAGACGGTAAGTCGACTCCTTCAAATGCAGCGAATTTTTTAAAGATATGTGCCGTGAACTCAGCCGGGTTTTGAACGGGCAAAGTATATCTTCCAGAGATCATGCGGGCATCTGCTGGTATATAAGGCATGGCTTCAGGCGGCGTGGTATACGCGCCGTCATCTGATCCTTGTGACGGACGGGTCAGCAGGGCGCGATTGAACTCAAGGTTTAGCCCGCCCAATCCTTGATTGTAAGGTGCGGTTGCAGGTTGCGAGGTTTCAACTTCAGTAAACTCAGGCATGGCACTATGGAACAGGAACCGGCCATCGACCTTTGTGATGCCGGTATCTCTTAAGCGGACTGCCAATGCGCGCAAGTCTCCGACCGTGAGCAAAGGGTCACCATCTCCGGAAAGCACGAGATCGCCCTGAAGGACACCAGACTTTAAGAGGCCTCGCGCATGAAGTTGTGTTGTGAAACGATAACTGGGCCCAAGAATGCTGAGAGCTGCAATCATCGTTGGGAGTTTAGCTATCGATGCAGGTGGAAAAGCCATGTCTGGCTGGTGCGCGGCGACAACGCTGCCCGTGACAGAATCGACGACCAGATAGCCCCAGTTTGTTGAATTTAGGCCTAGGGCCTGAACTGCTACCGTATCATCCATCGCTGCAATGGTTGCGATATTGGGGCGTTGGACGGGTTCAGTGACTGAAGGTTCAATGGGAGGCAGCGCGGCACACGCTATAAGAATGGCGCAAAAGAATAGGGATACGGTTTTTTCTACGACTTTCATACGAAGCAATATAGACCGCTTGGCATTGTGCGGCTAGGTTGCGACGCATGAATGTATCTGATCCCCAATCTCTCCCAAGCAAAGATCTCGCCTTGGCAACCATCGGCGGTGTCACCGCTGTTCAAGTTATTGCGACGATGGGGATCCTTATACCTGCAGCGATTGCGCCAGAACTGGCGCGAACCCTTGATTTGCCAGTTTCCATGATTGGGTTTCAAGTCAGCCTTGCTTACGTTGGGGCGACGTTAATGTCGCTTTGTGGTGGACTTGTTCAGCGGAAATTAGGGGCGGTTCGGGCGAACCAAATTGCAGCAACAGCCATCGGTCTCTCGTTATTGATCATTGCGATACCGCATGTCGCAGCACTTTTTGTCGGCTCGTTGGGGCTTGGCATTGCATACGGCATGACCAATCCCGCGGCGTCTCATCTGATGATGAAGATCGCGTCGCCTACCAATAGGAATTTGATTTTTTCTGTGAAGCAAACGGGCCAGCCATTAGGGGGCGTGGTTGCTGGACTTATGGCGCCACCGATTGCCATTGCTTTTGGGTGGCAGTGGTCATTGATGGCAGGGGCATTTCTTGCACTCTCGACCGTTTTATTAATTCAGCCGCTGCGCGCCAAACTTGATGGTGATCGCGATCCCACAACAAAATTCAGGAGTGCTGTCTTTAAGGATGTCAGTCTGGTCCTGCGTATTCGTGAGCTTAGATTACTTGCGCTGGCTGCGCTCACGTTCTCGGGCGTTCAACTCGCCCTGATGACCTTTGCTGTTACAATGCTGGTTGAGGACGTGAAGTTTGATCTCGTTCTTGCGGGTGTTGGCCTTGCGGTTATTCAAATCGCCGGTGTTGCCGGACGATTGGGCTGGGGCGTGATTGCAGACCGTAACGGCGATGGGCGTAAAACACTCTTGTTCGCGCAATCTCTTTCTGTTGTCGCCGCTGTCGCCACAGCGTTCTTGTCGGATAGCATGCCTTTGGTTGCGGTGTTCGGGATACTGTTTCTGTTCGGTATGTCAGCAGTTGGCTGGAACGGCGTATTCATGGCCGAGATCGGTCGCCTGGCACCCGAAGGTAAAATTGGCAGCGCCACAGGCGGCGTGCTGGTGCCGACCTTTATTGGCGTCATGATGGGGCCATTGGTGTTCTCGGCCATTCATGAAGTCACAGCAACATATACAATGTCATTTGCAATACTAACCCTCGTCACGATTATGGGGATGTTGCCAATACTGATGATGCGCGGGTCACGCCAAAAAGAGTGACGTCTCTATACTCACATGGGATTATGATCGTCATTGTTGGTTGAGGGGGCGGTCATGCCGTTTATTTATCGAGACGCTGAAGGCAAGATTCTTGCCGTCTATGATCAGCCCGTTGACGGCGGCGAGGAAGTTGCTGCTGATGATTCTGATCTCCATGCATTTATACAAAAGAATATGCCAGGGTTGGTCACAGACGACTGGGTCCAGTCTGACTTGCAATTATCTAGTGTTCTCGAGGATTTGATCGAGCTCTTGATTGATAAAAAGCTGATCATGTTCACAGACTTTCCCGCAGGCGCGCAGAAAAAGCTTTTGGAACGTCGTGGGTTACGTAAAGAATTCTCGTACGTTGAAGATTTGTTCGTTGGTGGCGAAGACTTCGAAGATAACGAAGGGGCCTTCTCTAAATCATACAGATGCGGTTTGAGCAGACTCTGTGACCAGCTTTTGTATCCGGCCTGGTCCTGTGCGCTGATATAAATCTGCAACCATTTTGCTGCCCGTTTTGACGAACAAGAACGGGAAGATTGCATGCGTCGTATATACGAGTATCGCAATGGCCATGCGCCCTGAAAATCCTAAGGCCATAAACAAATGCTCAAAATAAGTTTCACCGACTTCGCTTGGGTGTTGGGTGAAAAGTTTGAACATTTAAGCCTCCATATGTGTAAGATTTGATGGAGAGAGTGTAGACTAAGTTATTAGGAAATAGTTTGCTTTCTTGCTATATAATTTATTATTTATTAGAAATATAATCTAGAAAATTCAATCATATTGGATTAAATATTATGGATCAGTTCGATCGAAAGATTTTAGATCTTTTGCAACATGACGCTGCGATGCCGGTTGCCGAGATTGCTGAGCAGATTGGTCTTTCGACGACACCGTGTTGGCGGCGGATCAAGAATCTTGAAGGTACAGGCGTAATTCGCAAGCGCGTCGCGGTCTTGGATGCAGATAAAATCAATGCCGGTGTGACGGTTTTTGTCGGCGTTAAGGCCGGGCATCATGCCGCGGATTGGTTGGAAAATTTTGCCACTGCCGTTGGCGGAATCGATGAAGTTCTCGAAGTACATCGCCTGTCTGGTGAAATCGATTACTTGTTGAAGATCATGGTGCCGAATATTGCCGCGTATGACGACGTCTACAAACAGCTTATTGCAAAGGCTGATTTTGCTGACGTGAGTTCGTTCTTTGCGATGGAGAAAATTAAATCAACAACAGCATTGCCACTGCAGTACGCCGTATAAGTTCGACCGACGTTTACCTAATCACGAAGCTGCCGCAGGACCTTTGATTTCTATGCGGTTACCCTCGGGATCATCCAGATAAATAGATGGACCTTCGCCTTCAGCACCATTCCGTGGTTTGACAGGGCTGGCATCGACGCCATGTGACTTGAGGTGTGTTGAAATAGCTTCTGGATTCCAAGGTTCAATCCGAAGGCATAAATGATCCATATTATGAGCTTCTGCTCCTGGCGGTGCGCCACCCTCCGCACCCAACGTGCTGTTCATATCGACCAGATCAATAAGCGCACGCCCGGCACGGAGTTGATAAAGGCCGATGTCCGGGACTTCGCGTTCAATCTCGCAATTGAGGACGTCGAGATAGAACGACATCATGGTTTTGATATCACGCGCCCGGATCACAACGTGATCAATGCCCAAAAGGGTGAATGGAGCTGTGCTCATTTACCTAGCAGCCCAAGGCTTCGGCAAGATCTTCAACGCTATCTGCAATGATGTCCCAATCGCTTTCAGCTTCGAAGTCTTTGGTTTGATCGACGCCATATTCTGTCGGGCGGTTGATGTAGCCCGTTCGCATGCCTTGTTCGCGTGCGGCCTCAAGGTCGTCGTTATGTGCGGCACCCATCATTACCTCATGAGGTTCCATGCCAAGCAGGGCAATGGCATTTTGATAGACTTTTGGATCTCGCTTATAGGCCTTGTGCATATCGCTCGAAAAAACGAAATCCCAAGGAATGCCTGCACGTTTGGCCATATTTGCCAGCAGTGTTAACGAGCCATTTGAAAGTGGCGCGATGAGGTGTTTTCTTTTGATGCGGATAAGGCCGGGAATGCTATCAGGCCATGGGTTGATACGATGCCAGGCCCGGTTTAAATGATCCCGCTCTGCCTCGTCCAGCATATCCAAACCAAATGGTGCCAGAATTTCTTCAAGAATTTCACGGTGAATGACGTCAATCGGTGTCCATTCCCGCTCGCCGGTAATAACAGGCTTCATGCCTGGTCGGTAACCAGCGCGCCAGGCTCGGGCAAAGGCGTCACCATCAAAATCTTTAACACCTTTGGCTGCGGCAATAATCTCGGCTTCACGGGCGATTGACGAGCGCCAATCTGATATTGTGCCAAATGTATCAAATACGATGGCCTTGACGTTTTGGATGGACATAGCGTTGACTCCTTTGATGGTAACCTTCGCTGGTTTGGTCGAAACGATCAACCCGCGCTTGGGGAATATTTTATGCGTTTATTCATTACCGCTCTTTTATTGGTCTGCCTTGTTATTGCTGCGCCTACTGCAAAGGCCCAGAGCAATCTTGTCGATCTGGAACTGGTCATTGCAGTAGACGTCTCTGGTTCAGTTGATGACGATGAGGCCGCACTTCAACGGCAAGGGTACATAAAAGCGTTCCGTGACCCAAAAATAATTGAAGCGATCACCCGAGGACAGATGGGTGCCATCGCGGTGACGTACTTTGAGTATGCTGGCAGCCATCATCAGTTAACCTTGGTGGACTGGTCGCGTATCACAGGGGCTGAAAGTGCTAGTAACTTCGCGGATGCCTTGGCCTTTGAGCCTATCATGGTCAACGTCTGGACCTCTATCAGTGGTGCAATCGAAGCGGGGCAAGTGGCCTTTCGAAGAAGTCCGTATCAAGGGCGACGGCATGTGATCGATGTATCGGGTGACGGGGCAAATAATGGCGGTACGTTGGTGACTGCGGCTCGTGACCTGGCATTGGTCGATGGCATCACCATCAATGGCTTACCGATCGTCAATGACAAGCTCAGCCGATACGGTCGACCGCAAATCCCAAATCTTGATTATTATTATACTGATTGTGTGATTGGTGGCCCCGGCGCCTTCATCATCGTTGCGAACGGCTTTGAGGACTATGCGCGTGCTGTGCGCCATAAGCTTATTCTCGAGATTGCGGGTGTGGTCCCGATAAAGAAACCAGTTGCGACGTTCATGCCTGCATATGGACACGACCGTCCGTCGTGCACTATTGGCGAGAGCTTACGTCAAGATTGGGAAGATGATTTTTAACGGGTGGTGGTTAAGAGAAACCGGCCACTGACGCAATGCTAGCGGCCGGTCTAAATTACTCTGCAGCTTCCAGGTAGGAATCAATGCTTGGGCAACTGCATACAAGGTTGCGATCGCCGTGTGCATTATCAATCCGACCAATGGTTGGCCAATATTTATCAGCACGTAAGCCTTTGACGGGATATGCCGCGACTTCACGTGGATACGCATGGTCCCACGTATCCGCCATTACAACGTCAGCTGTGTGCGGGGCGTTGACCAGTGGATTGTCATCTTGTTGCCATTCACCAGCGGCAATCTTACCCGCTTCATGCGCGATGGAGATCATCGCATCAACAAACCGGTCTAGCTCTTCTTTGGGTTCCGATTCAGTCGGTTCCATCATCAGCGTATGCATCACAGGCCAGGACATGGTCGGGCTGTGAAACCCATAATCCATGAGACGTTTTGCGATATCATCAACTGTCAAATGTGCAGCGTCCTGAATGGGACGGGTATCAATGATGCACTCGTGAGCAACAAGCCCACCCGCACCTGTGTAGAGAATTTTATAATGCTCTGACAGACGCTTGGCGACGTAGTTCGCGCTGAGGATGGCGACTTCAGTTGCTTTGACCATGCCCGGCCCGCCCATCATCGCGATGTACGCCCACGAAATTGGCAGGATCGATGCTGAACCCCAAGGTGCAGCTGCAATAGCACCTATGCCCGTTTTAGGGCCTGCTTCTTCTGTTAGTGGATGCCTTGGCAGATAAGGCGCCAGATGTGCACTAACTGCGATGGGGCCAACACCAGGGCCGCCGCCGCCATGAGGAATACAGAACGTCTTGTGCATGTTCATATGCATAACGTCGGGTCCGAACTCGCCTGGACGGCAGATGCCGACCATGGCTTGAAGGTTCGCACCGTCCATATAGACCTGACCACCATTGGCATGAACGATGTCACAAATTTCACGAATTTGCGTTTCGAACACCCCATGCGTTGATGGGTACGTGACCATAAGTGCTGATAGTTTTTCAGCATGCTTTTCAGCTTTTTCGGTCAGGTCAGCCACATCGACATTACCGTTATCATCGCACTTTACGACGACGACGTTCATGTTCGCCATAACGGCGCTGGCAGGGTTTGTGCCGTGCGCGCTTGATGGAATCAGACAGACGTTCCGATGATCATCGCCACGCTCGTGATGATAAGCACGAATTGTCAAAAGACCTGAATACTCACCCTGCGAACCTGCGTTCGGCTGCAAAGATACCGCATCAAATCCTGTGATATGACAGAGCTTGGCTTCCAGGTCCTTGATAAGCTCAAGATATCCTTGGGCTTGATCTAAAGGCTGGAAAGGGTGAATGCGGCCAAAGCCAGGCCACGTGATCGGGATCATTTCTGATGCAGCATTCAGCTTCATCGTGCATGAACCGAGCGGGATCATGGCGCGGTTAAGGGCCAGATCCTTTACTTCCAAGCCGCGCAAATAACGCATCATTGCAGTTTCAGAATGATTGCCGTTAAAGACAGGATGCGTGAGGATCGCACTTTCACGAACCAATGATGCCGGAATGCCATCCGCGGCACTTTCATCCAGATCAGCGGCGCTTAAGCCATGATCGTCATTGCCCGAAATAATGGCGAATAGGGCATCGATGTCTTCACGTGTAGTAGTTTCATTGACCGAGGCACCAACATGATCAGCATCGATATGACGAAGATTAAAATCATTCGTCACGGCTCGTGCATGGATTTCATCCACCTTACCTGGCGTCTCGATAACAAGTGTATCGAACCATGCAGTGTTGCTGACTGTCAGACCCAGTTTCGTCAAACCTGACTGAAGGATTGATGTCAGGCGATGCGTACGCTCGGCAATGCGCCGAAGCCCTTCGGGGCCATGATACACACAAAACATGCTGGCGACGTTGGCGAGCAATACCTGCGCGGTGCAGATGTTCGATGTCGCTTTTTCGCGTCTGATATGTTGCTCGCGGGTCTGTAGCGCCATACGGAGAGCCTGACGCCCCTGAGCATCAATAGATACGCCGATGATGCGGCCTGGAACTGAGCGGCGGTATTCTTCACGGGTTGCCATGAATGCCGCGTGCGGGCCACCAAAGCCCATCGGTACTCCAAATCTTTGCGCTGAACCGACAACAATGTCTGCACCCCATTCACCAGGTGCTTTGAGCATGACAAGCGCCAACGGATCGGCAGAAACGGTCAACAAAGCACCGGCTTCATGAATCGCATCAGCGAGTGCTTGATAGTCATGCACATCGCCATCGACATTTGGATACTGTAGGACAACGCCAAATACGGTCGTTGGGTCTAAATCTTTAAACGGGTCGCCAACTTGAACTTTAAAGCCAAGTGG
>DGOK01000002.1:0-10080 GCA_002389385.1 Rhodospirillaceae bacterium UBA4468
ATAGTCACTGTCGCCCGTCATCAAATAACACTCCATCACTTCCGGGAGAGCACGGATCCGTCCCTCAAACACCTCCAAAGCATGTTCGATCTGCTTCTCCAAACTCACCATGATAAATACACTGACAGGCAGTCCGACAGATTCTTGATCCACAAGTGCGGCATAACCTTTGATGATGCCGTCGTCTTCTAGTGTGCGGACACGGCGCAAACACGGGGAAGGCGATAATCCAGCTTGTTCAGCAAGCTCAACATTGGTTAAACGTGCATTCCCCTGGAGCGCTGCAAGAATTTTCTGATCAATCGCATCTAAAGCTGTTTGTGGCATAAATCACCAATTTTTACCTATTAAAGTATTATATGTTGCTATGAAGGTAGTGTTTACAGTGCAAAACGCAAGGACCTCTTCGATGCATTAGGCTATGTTTTCGGCATAGGAGATGATCAATGGCCCCACTAGACGACGCGATAACATTCACCCCTGCGGACAAGCTTGAGTGCATTGAAGATCTGGCAAAGAAGATCCTCTGGCTCTCCACATGGACAATCCACAACGCTAATTTTATTCGTGAAAAAACAGATGGATTAAAAGTGGGGGGACACCAAGCGTCATGTGCGTCATCGGTCGCGATATTGAGCGCCCTTTATCTTTCGGCATTAAAGCCCGAAGACAGGATTGCCGTTAAGCCGCATGCCAGCCCAGTTTTCCATGCCATACAATATCTCCTTGGCCATCAAAGTCGCGAGAACCTTGAAAAGTTTCGCGCTTATGGCGGTGCACAAAGCTATCCATCCCGCACCAAAGATACGGATGATGTAGACATCTCAACCGGGTCCGTTGGTATGGGGCCTGCCATGACAACGTTTATGTCGATGGTTCAAGATTACACACGCCGGCATTTCGATAGTGTGGCTGAACGTGAACAAGGCCGCATGGTCGCACTTGTTGGCGACGCCGAGATGGACGAAGGCAATATGTATGAAGCCTTGTGGGAAGGTTGGAAGCATGGCCTCCGTAATTGCTGGTGGATTGTCGATTACAATCGTCAAAGTCTGGACGGCGTTGTGCCTGATCAGATGTTCCGATTAATCGATCGCGTTTTTCGTACAACCGGCTGGAATGTCATTACTATCAAGTATGGCAAGCGCATGATGGAAGCCTTTGGACGTCCAAGTGGCAAAGCACTTCGGCGCTGGATCAGCGATTGCCCAAACGACCTTTATGCGGCCCTCACCTTTAGAGGTGCCCAGGCTTGGCGTGTGCAATTAACAAAAGATTTCGTGAACGATGCTGACGCCTTGCGTCTGATCGAAAGTTACGGCGACGACGAGCTCCAGAACTTGATGACGAATCTAGGTGGTCATTGCCTGGAAACATTGATGGAGGCATTTGATGATGCGTCCAAAGATGAGACACCCACCTGTTTTATTGCCTACACGATCAAAGGTTGGGGCTTACCGCTGGCTGGGCACAAAGATAATCACTCGGGCATTCTCAACGAAGATCAAGTCATTGGATTTCGTGACAAGCTTGGCATTAAGCCTGGTCAGGAATGGGATGCCTTCGCAGGTATCGAAGATCGCGCACCGAAACTCACACAATTCCTTCAGAATGTACCGTTTAATCGGGATGGACGTCGGCGATTTAGCGCTGATAAAATACCGATACCCAAAACGCTGAAGTATTCCATTTCAGAGAAGGCATCGACGCAAGAAGCTTTTGGTAAGGTACTATACGAACTTGCAGGTCAGAAAGATTCTGAGCTCGCAAGACGCATCGTCACGACATCTCCAGATGTAACTCAGTCAACAAACCTTGGCGGCTGGGTTAACAGACGAGGGCTCTTTGCACGCGAAGACCGTGCAGATACGTTCCGTGCACAACAAGTTCCTTCTGCACAAAAATGGGAATTTAATTCTGCAGGTCAGCATTTGGAGTTGGGCATTGCCGAAAACAACCTATTTGTCATGCTGGGCGCACTTGGCTTGTCTCATTCTATCTTTGGTGAGCGACTGCTGCCTATTGGCACACTTTACGATCCATTCATTGCGCGTGGCCTTGATGCGTTGAATTACGCCTGTTACCAGGACGCACGCTTTATGGTCGTCGCAACGCCAGCGGGAATCACGCTAGCACCTGAAGGTGGCGCACATCAAAGCATCTCAACACCTTTAATCGGTATGGGTCAGCCAGGCCTGACATCGTTCGAGCCCGCTTACGCCGATGAATTGGCAGAAATTATGGCATGGGGTTTCGAGCACATGCAGGCTGACGATGGGGGCTCGGTTTACCTGCGCCTATCAACACGACCGCTTAACCAACCCCAACGCGACATGACGCCCGAGCTAAGTGAAGGTATTCGGAACGGCGCTTATTGGCGGCAGAAACCAGCGTCAAAAAATGCCCCTTTGATTATTTATGCTAGCGCAATTGCGCCGGAAGCCGAAGCGGCCGCAGCAAGTATTAAAGGTGCCGGACTGTTGGCAATAACATCTGCTGATAAATTATTTGCAGATTGGAGCGCGCAAGGTCAGGCATCATGGATATCTAAGCTATTAGCTGATGCCCCTAAAGGTGAGCCACTGATCACAGTGATAGACGGCCACCCAGCAGCCCTTGCCTGGCTAGGGTCTGTTGATGGCCGCCGCGTGGAACCCCTCGGCGTTGACCAGTTTGGACAATGTGGTGATTTACCAACGCTTTATCGGAAATACGAAATCGACGCCGAAGCCATTACAGCTAAAGCGGGCTAGCTATTCCATTCGAGTGAAGTTTCAAGGCGCGCATAAACCGTATTCCAGATATCATGCTCGTCTTGGTCTGCATCAATATCACCATCATCGATGAGCTTTTGCTCGTGAGCTCGATGTGTAACGACAATCTCCATCACTTCTTCGATATGTTCACGCGTCACATTATCTCGGGAGACCTTGCCATCAAAGAGCATGTCAGCCCGTTCCATCATGTCCAACTTCTCCAGGTCACGATCAAGTTCGTCATACCGACTTTTCCATGCATGATAAACGGACGTTGATGGCACGCCATCACCTTCACGCACACGCTCGCTTAAGATGCCCATAATTGTCACGAACTCATGTACGCTGAATTTAAGTGTATGCATGTCAATCTCGCCTCATGTTAGGTTTGACGCGGTTATAAAAGAATAGCCCGCCCGGATCAAACGGAGACACGGTCTCGGACAAAATCTGCAATCATCGCATTCATATCCGCGAGCACTGATGCTGTCTCAGCATATCGATCATTCTTCGTGATTTCGACTTCGTCCATATAAAGACGGCGATTCACTTCGATTTGCAAACTATGGCGCGCTTCATCAGGTCGCCCATATTTGCGAACAAGCTCAACGCCTTTCATGGGGAAGTTAATGCCGACGTCATAGCCTCGCCCAGAAAGGTATTCTTCAATGGCATTCGTAAATTCTGGCGCGCACGTCGTGCAATCGCGGTCACCCAGGACAAAATCAGCACGTTCCACTTCACCATCTTCGGCGTGGATATTACCTTTTGCAGGCATAGAATGGCAGTTGATGTGCCAAACTTGTCCATGCGCACTATGCAAACGATCAAGTTCAGCACTCAACTGATTATGATACAGTTGCCAATAGTTTGCGATCCGGTTCTCAACTTCAGCGACACTCAATTTACGGTCATATAAGACTTCTTCGCCCTGTATCTTTGTAAAAATCAGCCCTGCACCCCGATTAGTCTTGATCGAGTTAATAACCGGATGCGGCCAATCGCCGTCAATAGCATCAACCTGAACATCATCTGTACTGCGGTTAGGATCAATGTAGCACCGTGGGAACGTTGCCTTGATCAAGACAGCGCCCAACACGGGGACGTGCCCAAAAAGCGCGTCGATAAATGCATCTTCGGTTTGTCGCAAAACCTTTTTAGATAGAATGGAACGCATATCTTCTGGATAGTCGAAGCCACTATGCGGACTATCAAAGACGAGAGGAAGCACCGGTGTATCCGAGCTGGGGCTTACAACAATAACTGGATCACTCAAAATTTAAGCCTCATCGTTAAGATGACATGCAGACCATCTCGTTGGTGCAATTTCGCGGAGCTCAGGACGTTCAGTAGCACACCTGTCAGTGGCATGCGGGCAACGCGGATGAAAATGACATCCACTTGGCGGGTCCAAAGGTGACGGAATTTCACCCTCAACAGGTTTATAGTCACGCCCACGATGCTCAAGCTGTGGCACTTCGTTGAGCAATGCCTGTGTATAAGGATGGTTCGGGTCCGCATACAATTCATCAGTCGGCGAAATTTCGACAATGCGTCCCAAATACATAATCACAATGCGATCAGATATATGCTTCACAACTGAAAGATCGTGGCTGATAAATAAATATGTAAGATCCAGGTCTTCACGAAGATCCATAAACAAGTTGATGACCTGTGCCTGGATCGATACATCCAGCGCCGCAATCGCCTCATCACATACGAGAAACTCTGGATTTACAGCGAGTGCGCGTGCAATGCCTATCCGCTGACGCTGACCACCGGAAAACTGATGCGGGTAGCGACGACGATACTCTGGATCAAGACCAACACGCTTCATAACATCACAAACGTACGAATCTTTTTCTGCAGCAGTCGTAAAGCCGTGGGTTAGAGGCGCTTCGCCAATAATATCAATCACACGCATCCGCGGATTTAAGCTGGCAAAGGGGTCTTGAAAGATCATTTGAATCTGCAATGCAGCGCGCGCAGCTTCATCACCAGACATCTTTGTAATCGATACGCCCTTGTAGGTGATGTCGCCACCCGTCGGCCGCAAAATGCCAGCGATCATTCGACCCAAGGTCGACTTACCACAACCTGATTCCCCAACGAGCCCAACAACACTGCCCTTTGGGATTGCCAGAGAAACGCCGTCCACTGCATGCACGACTTCTTCACGTATATTGGACCCAAGCTTTTGCGCAATCTTTCCTGCAAGATCGAGCTTCTTTACAAAGTTCTTGGAGAGATTATCGACGGTCAGCATAGTGTCATTCGTTTTCTCACTCATGCGCCGATCTCCTCTTCCGCATTAAGGTGCGGGTGGCAGCAACGCACACCCCGCCCAGCAATAGGCTCGGTGATTTGCGGCTCAACCAAACAGGCTTCATCGGCACGCGGACAACGGGCTTGGAATGCGCAACCTTGTGGTAGATTTAAAAGTGACGGCGCCATACCAGGAATTTGGTAAAGTCGCGTACCTCTGGAATTTGCACCCGGTACAGAACCAAGCAATCCACGCGTGTATGGATGCACCGGATGATCAAGCACATCATTTATCAGGCCCTGCTCGACGACACGGCCCCCATACATCACACAAATACTGTCTGCTAAACCCGCAACGACAGCAAGATCGTGGGTAATCCAAATCATCGAGGTTCCTGTTTCACGACAAAGTTTTTGTGCCTCGTAAAGAATTTGTCCCTGGATCGTCACATCAAGCGCAGTCGTTGGCTCATCGGCGATGATCAGATCTGGTTTGTTCAAGAGTGCGATGGCAATCGCCACGCGCTGACGCATGCCACCAGAAAATTGATGCGGATATGACCGCAAACGCTCGTCTGGTGCAGGGATACCCACCCGACCCAAGGCATCTCTGGAGCGCGCAAGTGCATCTTGCTTACTTACTGAAGGATCATGCGCAAGAATCGTCTCAACCATTTGCGTATCCACACGCAAAACTGGATTGAGCGTCATCATTGGATCTTGGAAGATCATGGCGATCCGATTGCCACGTAATTGGCGCATCTGCTCGTCCGGCAACCCAACAAGATTCTTGCCGTTATACAGCACTTCCCCGCCGACGACGTTACCTGGAGGATCGACAAGGCCGATGATAGAAAAGCCGGTGACGGATTTGCCAGAACCCGACTCACCAACAAGGCCCATGATTTCGCCTTTACCGACAGAGAAACTCACACCATCAACGGCCTTAGCATCTCCCGCCTTCGTAAAGAAATGCGTTTGCAGATTGCGGACCTCGAGGGTCGGCGATGTATCTTTAACACTCATCGATCTAGCCTCGGGTTCAAGACATCCCTTAATTGATCACCAACCAAATTGATCGAAACAATTGTGATCAACAGGGCGATACCTGGGAAGAAGCTAATCCAGAAATAACCACTCAACATATAATCGAAACCGTTTGCAATCAGCAGACCAAGAGACGGCTCGCTAATTGGCAACCCAACACCAAGGAAGCTTAGCGTAGCTTCTAGTGAGATTGCATGCGCTGTTTGAATAGTTACGACAACAATCAACGGTGGCAGGCAGTTTGGGAACAAATGCTTAAACACGATCCGGTTATGGCTGAGTGCCAAACACGTAGCAGCCTCAACATATTCCTTGTTTCGCTCGACCAATGCCGAAGCACGAATAGTACGTGCATAATATGCCCATTGGACGATCACCAAGGCGATGATGATTTTATCAACCCCCTTGCCCAACACGGCTAGCAGGATAAGCGCTACCAAGATCGCTGGGAATGATAACTGAATATCAACAATCCGCATGATGATGGCATCGATACGGCCACCAAAGTAAGCAGCAGCGAGGCCAATTGCAGCGCCAATACACATGGCAATCATACCAGACATGACGCCGACGCCCAGACTAATCCGCAGTCCATAAAACATCGCACTCATGAGGTCGCGGCCTGCACCGTCAGTCCCTAAATAAAATGTCCATCCATCAAAACTTTGCGATCCAGGCGCCATCTTTGCGTCCAAAATACTGACCTGACTGAGGTCATATGGATTTTGAGGCGAAATCAGAGGCGCACAAATTGCAATAAACAGAATGCCAACGAGCACGACAAATGCTGCTGACGCGACGCGACTTTCGAAAAAATCCAAACAGAACCGTTGGAATGGCGTTTGAAGCGTTACGACAAACTCTTCAGGTGCCTCAATGGGGGTCGGGTTTTGAATGTTTTCACTCATGAGCTTACGTCCTGTAACCGCACTCGGGGATCAAGAATGGAGTAGAGAATATCTACAACCAGATTGATAACGACGAACACCAAAACAATAATCATCAGGTAAGCCACAATAATCGGCCGATCCAAATTCTGGATTGATTCGATGATTAACTTACCCATGCCTGGCCATGCAAAAACCGTTTCCGTGACAACAGAGAATGCGATGAGACCACCAAATTCCAGGCCCAAAACAGTCACAACCGGGATCATAATGTTTTTCATTAAGTGAACCATAATGACTCGCCGATAAGACAAGCCCTTCGCGCGCGCGAATTTGATGTAATCCATGTGAATTGCTTCACGTACACCGGCTCGGGTCAATCTGATGACCAGCGATGTATTAAAGAGTGCCAAGTTTAAAGCGGGAAGAAAAATATGCGACAGCCCGTCTGGCGTGAAGAAACTGAGCTCCATGCCGAATACAATAACTGTGTCGCCTCGTCCAGTGGACGGAAGCCAACCCAGCATAACGGCAAAAACCATAATCATCATCAGGCCAACCCAAAATGTCGGCAACGAAAATCCAACAATGGAGCCTGACATGATTAACTTTGACGAGAACCGTTCAGGAAATAATCCCGCCCAAACGCCAAAGGGGATACCTATAATAATTGACATTAATAAGGATACAAAGGCCAGCTCGAACGTCGCAGGCATGCGTTGCACAATAATTTGCAACGCCGGCTCACCATAAACAAACGAGTTGCCTAGGTCGCCTTGCAGCGCATTCGTAACAAACTTTCCGTATTGAATGTACCAGGGTTTATCCAAACCCATGGATTTAATAACTCGTTCCCGTTCTTCTTGATCGGCCTCATCTGAGACCATCATTTCAACAGGATCGCCAACAATATTCACACCGCCGAACACCAGGAACGACATAACAAATACAACGATGGCGCTTTGCATCAACCTTCGGATAATGAAAACAGTCATTTTCCGGTCCTAATACTTGGCGTCGATAATAAAGGAGACATCAAATGAGGATCGACGGGCGACGAACACCCGCCGATCCTTACTAACATCTGCTAACGGTACTTACTTCGATGAGATACCCATCGCGAGAGTCCGCTCATCGGTCCGTGCAACATAGGTCAGACCTTTTTTCGCAGCCCAGGTGTTCACCTGATAATGCAAAGGAATAATACCGACGTCTTCGCCGACACCAATTTCAGTCGCCTTAGCAAGCAGCTTCGCGCGCTTATCGTCATCTACACTTGCAAGAGCTTCTTCAAGGACTGCATCCATCTTTGGGTTAGCATGCAAGCCACGGTTTGATGAACCATAACCTTTGTCTTTGTTGTACGTTGCTAACAGAGACTTAAGTGGTGATGATGGCTCGCCGGTACCTGAACCCCAGCCAACAAGAACGAAACCAAACTCAGGTGGCTTTTCAGGGCCTCTGTTTTTAGCGCGCTTAAAGTAAACGCTTTTCGGCATTGTTTCTGGAGTCGTATCGATTCCAATACGTGACAACATTTGTGCAATAGCTTCCACGATCTTTGCATCGTTGATGTAACGATCATTCGGGCCAAACAATGTTGTTTTGAAGCCATCTGGATAACCAGCTTCAGAAAGAAGCTTCTTGGCACCAGCAGCATCATACTCTTCAGGCATCAATTTATCTGAGCGGCCAAAGAACCCTTCTGGCAGCAATTGGCCAGCCTTGATGGCGACGCCTTCCATAACACGATCGATGATAAGGTCACGGTTGATTGCCTTAGAGATCGCACGACGAACACGTACATCTTTAAACGGGTTCTTGATTTCAGAACCGTCTTTAGCTGTTGTATATGGTGCAACATCACGATGTTGATCCAAGTGAAGATAAATCACGCGGTTTGATACGCCTTGGCTCAAGGACAAGTTCGGGTCTTTCTTTAGACGCGCGATATCAACCGTTGGTACGCTGTCTATAAAATCAACGTCGCCCGCAAGCAATGCAGCTAGACGAGAAGGTGCTGATTTAATTGGCTTGATTTCAACAACTGACCATTCTGGCTTTTCACCGTGATAATCATCGTAACGCGACAACTGAAGCACTTCACCTTTGATCCAGCGAACGAGCTTGTATGGGCCTGTACCAATAGCAGCTTTGCCGTTATTAAATTCGCCTTCCCATGTTTCATCACCAATTTCGTTAGAAACGATGTGAATCGTAGACAAATCAGTCGCCATAAGTGGGTATGGACGAGGCGTCGTTACTTGGATCGTGTAATCGTCGATCTTTTTGTAAACCTTGCCGCCACCATGCGAGTAAAGCTTGAAGCTTGAACGTGCATTCGGGTGTGCTGGCGCACGCTTCATTGTGAACATGACATCGTCTGCATTAAACGCAGAACCATCATGGAACTTCACATCCTTGCGGAGTTTAAATTCCCAAGTGGTCTCGTTGATCGCTTTCCAGCTCTCAGCAAGGCCAGGTGAAAGACGCTGCTTTTCATCCTGCTCAACCAGACGCGAGAAAATATGCTGCGCAATTTGGTTGTTTGGGCCGAGGTTGTGGAAGTGCGGGTCGATTGATGTCGGCTCACTGCCGAGACCAATCGTAATTTTGCCATCAGCGTTTGCAGCTGAAAGCGGCATTACGGCGGCTAAAACAGCTGCTGCAACACCAAGTTTAAGTGATTTCCTGAGATACATATCCAAGGCTCCCTGAATTAAAATGTTATCTGAGGGAGGCCTGAAGCTTTATCCCCCATGAATCGCAATCAGTTTTCCTGACTTAAGGAAAGATCATGGCATGCTTAGCCAAGATGACAAATAGTTATTACCATACATTATAGCTATAATAATGTTTGTTTTTCAAATACAGGAAGAATCCCCATGCTTGAAATACCGTCATTGCGAGAACTTGAAGTTTTTCGTGCCACGGTTTTCAGTAGCTCGGCCACAGCCGCCGCCGAACGGCTTGGCATATCACAACCATCGGTCAGTCGCATACTTGCCAATATAGAACAGCGCATGGGAATGATCCTATTCCTCAGACAAAATGGTCGGCTCATACCAACCGCCGAGGCGTTCGCGCTTGATGATGAACTTGAGACTGTGTTCGAAGGGTTAGAA
>DGOK01000002.1:10161-10476 GCA_002389385.1 Rhodospirillaceae bacterium UBA4468
GATTGAGTTCCGCGTATTATCAAACCAGGAAGCATTGAACAAAATCACATCACCCGAAGGTGACATTGCGATTACGACTAATCGGTTCACACACCCAGGCGTCCGCATGCAGATCATCAAAACAACGCGATCCGTATGCGTGATGCCCGCAAATCACCCTCTTGCTTCTCGCTCCATAGTTAAAGCGCAAGATTTGGACGGCGAACCGTTTATCGCTCTGGCAAGTAATTTGAAGGCCCGAAGTGGTGTCGACCAATTATTCCAACGTGCCGGCGTATCCCGTGACATTGTTATTGAAACCACAACAAACCATGC
>DGOK01000076.1:0-14295 GCA_002389385.1 Rhodospirillaceae bacterium UBA4468
CGAGTAACGACATATCTACAGTATTTTTTTTCCACTCTTAACACCTCTGATGTTGATTTACTGAATCTATTCATTATATCTGCGTCGAACCATGACATCGAGCATTTTGATGCCCGTACTCAGTTGACAGCCAGATACTTTCGGCTGATCGACGAAATTGAATATCATTCATCATAAATCTTCATACCAGGACAAAACATGGAATTTGGCCTGCTAATCCTTTATAGTTAAATGTTAAAGTGCCTTCTGTGAAGTCGAGATTAATACGGCGTTTTTAAAGTCTCATCAACGATCATTCTAGAAACTCCAAAAAGTGTATATTTAAATTGACAGTGTCAAAGAAAACCGGGTTTTGCCCCGCAAAAGTGCCCTACACTAATTTTACGGGATGAAAAATCATAATCCATTTCGCTATTTCAAGACGTCGCCCGAGCTTATCCGCCTAGCGGTAATGATGTATAACCAATGACTGCTTATGGCTATTTGTAGACTATATCAGCATCGGCAATAAATGTCTGCAATGAGGGGCCTAAGCAGAAGTAGATGTCCGGTTTAAGCACTGTGCATCGGCATAGATCCTGATGATCGAACACTTGTCCGAATAAGGAATAAACACCAAACTTTACACGACCTAGAAATCACCCTGTGTAATGAGAGCGTTATCTATCAAGGCCGTCCGATCATATATCCAGTCCCGGTGCCACCCGTCGCCCTTTCTTTACATCGCTGATAAGTTTGAAAAAGTAAGGCATAAATATATCAACCATCAAACGGTAGGTTACGTCACTTGAATATTTGTTAGGGGTGAGGCGCATCTTTATGTAACTGTTAACTTTGTAACAACAAGATGGATGTGGATTAACAAGGCGGAAGTCGGGAAGGCGAATATGTGTCAGGGACGATGTTGCTGCGTGGATGACAACTGCAAAGCAGATAGAGCAACCATATCTTGTGCAAATGCCACCCCGATGCCACCCCAGTGCAAAACTGAAGGGGTGCTGTAAGCTTGGAAGCTATGTAAGCTATTGAAATATATAAAGAAAAATGGTGCCGCCTGTAAGATTCGAACTTACGACCTCGTCATTACCAATGACGCGCTCTACCCCTGAGCTAAGGCGGCTCCGAAGTGCGGCGGAACATGCCACAGGGCACCCTATGAGGCAAGACCAGAGAGGCCTTCGAGATGACGAATTTTGATCAATCTGATGATCGTAAAGACGAAGTGGTGAAAAGCGCCAAGGTAGATGCGCGTCATGAACGTGAAGCCAAGGCGCTGCGGGAGAACCTGAAACGGCGTAAAGAACAGGTCAAAGCACGTGAAAGTGCCCTGAAAAAGAAATAATGCAGCCATATTTACGCCATAACGGGCGATCATAACCGCGCTCGGCTTGCATGCTTTAACGCCGTCGCCTAAAAGCCGCACTGAGTGGTGACGACAAACTTCTGAGGATTTCATGGATCGTATAAAAATTACAGGTGGCAACCAACTTAACGGCGAAATTCAAATAGGTGGCGCAAAAAATGCAGCCTTACCTTTGATGGCCGCATCTCTTCTTACGCCTGAGCGCTTGACGCTGGAAAATCTCCCCGGTGTTGCAGATATATATGCGATGGCAGCATTGCTCAGTGAATTGGGCGTTGATGTTCAAATGGATGCTGAGGCGCGAAGTGTTGGCCTTGATGGGGGCAACGTCACTGAAACGACGGCACCTTATGATATCGTT
This sequence comes from Rhodospirillaceae bacterium UBA4468, assembly GCA_002389385.1. Classification (GTDB taxonomy): domain Bacteria; phylum Pseudomonadota; class Alphaproteobacteria; order Rhodospirillales; family Casp-alpha2; genus UBA4479. The sequence goes on from DGOK01000076.1 coordinate 1,725, forward strand.
CGGAAAATGCGGGCGTCGGTTTTGGTGTTGGGGCCTCTGTTGGCGCGATTCGGTAAAGCGCGTGTCAGTTTGCCAGGGGGGTGCGCTATTGGGACGCGGCCCGTTGATTTACACCTTACAGCACTTGGGCAAATGGGTGCCGAGATTACGCTCACGGGTGGCTATATAGATGCCCATGTCCAAGGGCGTTTCAAAGGGGCGAATATCCTTTTCCCATCCGTCACTGTGGGCGGCACTGAGAATATTTTAATGGCTGCCGTTCTTGCTGATGGTGAGACCGTCATTGCAAACGCGGCGCGGGAGCCTGAAGTGACAGACCTTGCACTGTGTTTGCAAGCAATGGGGGCCGAGATATCAGGTATAGGTACAGATACATTGCGGATTGTTGGCGTATCCGAGCTGGGCAGCGCTGTTCATGGCATACTGCCGGACCGGATCGAGACGGGAACATATGCCATTGCATCGGCAATCACAGGTGGTGACGTCGTCTTAAAGGGCGCGCATATGGCTAACAATGAAGCCGTATTTAGCGTGCTCAAGCGTGCTGGTGTCGAGATCGTCGACACGGAAGATGGCATTCGCGTAACGCGCAAGAATGGACGTATTCGTGGCGTAGACATCATGACAGAGCCATTTCCGGGCTTTCCTACAGATATGCAGGCGCAATTTATGGCATTGCTGTGTATGGCGGATGGTGCCTCGATGATTACTGAATCGATTTTTGAAAACCGCTTCATGCACGTGCCCGAACTTCTTCGGATGGGTGCAGATATCAATGTTCATGGCTCGTCAGTGATTGTCCGTGGTGTCGAACAGTTGTCCGGTGCCCCTGTTATGGCGACAGATTTACGAGCGTCAGTCTCGCTGGTTTTGGCCGGATTGGCCGCCGAAAGCGTCACTGAAGTCAGCCGTGTTTATCATCTGGACCGGGGTTATGAGCGCATTGAAGAAAAGCTCGCAGCGTGTGGTGCAATGATTGAGCGCGCATCTGACTAGGCTTAAGACCATTACCTGCATCTTGTGCAAGCCTCAATAAACTCGACTTAGCGGGCTCTAATTGCGTATCCACACTGGCAATCTCATACAAAAACCTATAAGAATTGCGCGATTTTGACGCGCATGCACTGCGTGTGTGCTTTCGATACAAGGTGACGAATTGTGAGTTCGAACGAAAAGATAGTTCTGGCGCTGCCAAAAGGCCGTATTCTCAAAGAAGTAATGCCGCTTGTCCGTGCGGCTGGTATTGAGCCAGAAGCCGCATTTGATGATAAACATGCCCGCCAGCTTCGCTTTACCACCAATCATAAGAGTGTCGATATCATCCGGGTTCGCTCGTTTGATGTGGCGACATTCGTTGCTTTTGGTGCGGCACATTTAGGTGTGGCCGGTAACGACGTGCTGCTTGAGTTCGATTATCCAGAAATTTATGCGCCGCTTGATCTTGATGTTGGCCATTGCCGATTGTCTGTAGCTGAGCCTGTAGACTTGGCTGGTGAGAGTGATCCGCGTACGTGGTCATCAGTCCGCGTTGCGACAAAGTATCCTGAATTGACGCGGAAACATTTTGCTGCACGTGGCGTACAAGCAGAGTGCATCAAGCTCAATGGGGCGATGGAATTGGCCCCGACACTTGGTCTGTGCCGACGTATTGTTGATCTGGTGTCGACGGGCGCGACGCTCGAGGCGAATGGGCTCGTTGAAATTGAAGTGCTGTGCGAAATCACGTCCAGACTGTGCGTAAATCGCGCAGCGTGGAAGACACGTGCCGACGAGATTGGCATGTGGGTAGATCGTTTCAAGGAGGTGACAGATGCCGCTGCGGCTTGATTATCAGGCAAGCGATTTTGACGCTCAGTTCAAGGCACTTCTCTCGCAGAAGCGTGAAACTGAATCTGATGTCGTGGACACGGTTAAGGCGATCCTTAATGACGTAAAAGCCCGTGGTGATCAGGCTCTTATCGAATACACAACAAAGTTTGACCGGTTTCCGCTTACGCTTGAAACCATTCGTGTCTCTGCGGATGAAATCGCAGCATGCCAGGCGCAATGTGATCCAGAAACTTTGGCTGCATTACAGATCGCGTATGATCGCATCGTTGCATTCCATGCGTGCCAAAAGCCTGAAGATCTGGATTTTGTCGATGAGGCGGGTATTGGCCTTGGGTATCGCTGGACGGCGGTTGGTGCTGCTGGGTTGTATGTCCCAGGCGGAACAGCTGCCTATCCATCCTCCGTGCTAATGAATGCCGTACCTGCAAAGGTCGCAGGTGTTGAACGTCTGGTCATGGTCGTGCCGACGCCTGATGGTGTGATTAATCCTTTGGTGATGGCCGCTGCTGAGCTTGCGGGCGTTGACGAGGTTTATCGGATTGGTGGCGCTCAGGCGGTCGGGGCCTTGGCTTATGGTACCGAAACAATCTTGCCGGTCGATAAAATTGTCGGCCCTGGCAATGCGTTTGTCGCTGCGGCAAAACGCGAAGTGTTTGGGACGGTTGGCATTGATATGATTGCCGGACCATCTGAAATTCTGGTCCTCGCTGATGGCCAAAACGATCCATCATGGATCGCGGCTGATTTGCTCAGTCAGGCTGAACATGACACGTCGGCGCAAGCCATTTTGATGACAGATGATGCCGCGTTTGCTGATGCTGTCGTTGAGGCTGTTGATGCGCACCTGAAAACGCTGCCTCGAACAAAAATTGCTTCGGAGAGCTGGAAAAACTATGGCTCAGTTATCACGGTTGAAAGCTTGGCATCTGCCATACCGCTTATTGACCAGTTAGCCCCTGAGCATCTGGAAATTGCAGCTGAGGATGCAGAAGGCTTTGCCGCCGGCATTCGCAACGCGGGCGCGATCTTCTTAGGCAGGCATGCACCTGAGGCGATTGGCGACTATGTTGCCGGACCTAACCATGTGTTGCCAACTGCGCGCTCGGCGAGATTCTCAAGTGGTCTGGGCGTTCTTGACTTTATGAAGCGCACATCGATGATCAGATGTGATGCAGAAGGCTTGCGTCAAATCGGCCCTGCGGCAAAAACACTTGCTGATGCCGAAGGCCTGGGCGCGCACGCGTTATCAATAGCGATTAGATTGAATTTGCCAACGAGTTAGAGGTGTTCACGTGAGTGATACTCAGCGCATTGCCAACATCAACTTGGATAAAACCTCAGTCATACGTCTGAGCCCACAGGTCGACCATGAGCGTAAAGTCGCGATCTTCGATTTACTTGAAGATAACTGCTTCGATCCGATTGGTCTGTCCCCGGGGCCTTATAGTGTGATCCTTCTGATTGAAGACAATCGTCTGGTTTTCGATGTGCGTTCTGAGAATGATGAGGAACTGGGCAAGTTCAATCTGCCCGTCGGCACCTTTCGGCGTATCGTCAAAGACTACTTTATGATCTGCGATAGTTATTATGAGGCGATCAAACGGTCATCGCCGTCTCAGATTGAGGCGATTGATATGGGTCGGCGTGGTCTTCATAACGAAGGCGCTGAAATATTAAAGGACAAACTCGCCGATAAGGTCACGATTAACGAAACTACAGCGCGTCGTCTTTTTACGCTCGTTTGCGTTTTGCACATTCGAGCATGATGGCGAAATGAGCGATCTCCCATCCGCCATACTTTTTTCTTGCACGATGAATTCGGTTCGCTCTCCGATGGCAGAATTGATCATGAAATTTCTGCATGGCCACCGTGTGTATATTGACTCGGCCGGAGTTCGCTCAAAAGATATCGACGGCTTTGCCATCGCTGTCATGGATGAAATTGGCATTGATCTATCGCGCCATCATGCGAAGACCTTTGATGACCTTGAAGACGATTTCTTTGATGTGGTTATTACATTATCGCCCGAAGCACAGCACAGGGCTGTTGAACTGACGCGTGTTATGGCCTGCGAGGTCGAGTTCTGGAATACGATGGACCCATCTTTGGTTGAGAGTGAAGACCGCGAGACTGTACTTGATGCTTACCGCCAAGTGAGGGACCAGTTAATGATGAAAATTAAGCAGCGTTTCCCCGTACAATCCGCATCTGACACGTAGACTTGTTGAATATGATTTTTATACATAAATACTAGATATTATTGAAAACTTGACCAATCGCGCGCTTGTAGGCATGGTCTGCACGATTTTGAAATCAGGCACGGTAAATAATGGCTAAAGAAGATTTACTAGAATTTACAGGAACCGTAACGGAATTGCTTCCGAACGCGATGTTCCGTGTTGTTCTCGATAACGAGCACGAAATCCTTGCACACACGGCGGGTAAGATGCGTAAGCACCGTATCCGCGTTCTCGCAGGTGATCGCGTTAACGTCGAGATGACACCGTACGACCTTACTAAGGGTCGGATCACTTTCCGCTTCAAGTAAGGGGTGCGTCTCTGTTGACGCATCCATACGACAGGACATGATATGAGCGGCAAGCTTATCCTTGCGTCTGCGTCTCCGCGCCGTGTCGAGTTGCTGGCTCAGGTTGGCATTTCTCCAGACGCGGTGGCCCCTGCAGACATTGATGAAACACCATTGCGCCGCGAGCGTCCAAGGCTTTTGGCCGAACGTCTTTCGCTTGGCAAAGCACGCGCTATAGCACAGCAATACCCTGATGACTTCATTCTTGCTGCAGACACCGTTGTCTCGCTGGGCATTCGGGTACTTGAAAAGCCTGCAGATGCCCATGAAGCCGCTAAATTCTTAAAACAATTATCTGGCCGTCGGCATCGCGTGATTGGTGGCTTTGCTGTTATTACGCCGGACGCCAAGGAAGTTGTTCGGAGTGTCGTCACCCAAGTGCGTTTTAAGCGCCTGACGGACCAAGAGATCACCGCCTACATCAATGGTGGTGAATGGCAGGGCAAAGCCGGTGGGTACGCTATTCAGGGCGCTGCCGCAGCATTCATTCCCTGGATTGGTGGATCCTATAGCAACGTCGTCGGCCTTCCGTTGACCGAAGTCTTGGCGACCCTCAATGGTCTTGGGTGGTCGGAGGCTCAAAAGTGAGCGTGGTGCATCGCATTGCTATCGAGACCAGGCCGGGGGAAACCCGGGTTTCACTGATTGACCAAGAAAATACACCCATACAGTTTCTTATCGAACGTGACCACGAACGCAGCCTTGTCGGCGGGATTTATCTCGGGCGGGTTGCGGCGGTGCGAAAAAGCATTGGCGCAGCGTTTATTGATATTGGTGCGGGCATTGATGGGTTCCTCAATATTAAAGAGGGCGCAAAAGATGCCTGCGGCACCGCCATAAACGAAGGTGTTGCGATTTTAGTTCAGGTCAACCGCGATGCCGAAGCATCGAAAGGGCCGTCACTCACGACGCAGATTGATATTGCAGGCAAATATATGGTCATAACCCCGGGTAAGTCGGGGATTGGCGTATCAAAGCGTATTACTGAAGATGCTGAGCGAGATCGTATTCGGTCGTGTTTTGATAATTTGGATGTTGAAAAAATGGGGTTTGTCGTGCGGACGGCGGCTCAGACGATTGAAAGTGATAAACTTGAAGCCGAAGCGCTCAACTTAATGGGTACATGGGACGCACTTCAAAGCGATGCGAAGGCCTCTGCGGTGCCAAGTATTATCCAGCAGTCACAATCCCTTGCCCTTCGTGTCGTCAATGCGTGGGCACGCGATCATACTGATGAGGTTGTTGTCGATTCTCCGCTTGCGGCTCAACTTATTCAGGATGGATCAGATGTTGGCGATCTTGTGCGCCAAACAAACAATATCCCAGCTTTTGAAGATACAGGTGTTGCTGATGCATTCGAAGGCGCATTGCTGCCAACGATCCCTTTGGGCAGCGGTGGGTCGATCATTGTGAGCGAAACCCCGGCCATGGCGACAATCGACGTAAATGCCGGACGAGGCCAAGGTGGGGATGCTGAGCGTCTTGCCCTGGATATAAATCTGGAAGCAGCTGAGGCGACGGCACAAGCGATCCTTCAGCGTAATATCGGTGGCCTGATTGCAATTGATTTTATGCGCATGAAGAAATCTGAAAACAAGGCGTCAGTGCTCTCCGCGCTCCGCCGCGCTTTTGCTGATAACCCGCGTGGTCCACGTATTGGTGATTTTAGCGCTTTCGGCCTCGTTGATGTGGTGTGCCGACGCGAAGGGAAGTCCCTCGGCGAACACTATTTATCAAATCAAAACGTCAAATCAGTTGAAACTTTGGCCATTGATATTCTGACTTCGTTAAATCGGCGTGGAGGAACATCGGCTCATGTCCGGGTTTCCAAGGACGTGAACGATGTATTGCACGGCGCTTTGTCAGGCAGTGTTAAAGGCCTTGAAGATCGGCTCGGATTTGCTATCGATATTGAGATGATAGACGTGACCGATGCTCAGCATTACGAAATTGTGGACGATATATGACCTCGAAACCGATGGATAAGAACGCTCAGAAAGTTGTGCCGCTGAAAGAACGCAAATGTCTTATGTGCAAAAAACTAGCGACATTTGAGATGCGGCCTTTTTGCTCTAAACGCTGTGCAGACCTTGATTTAGGGCGTTGGCTAGATGGCGGATACCGTCTGCCAACCAACGAAGCACCGGGCGATGCCGAGGCTGGCATGGAAGACGACGAATATAATCAATAATAGTTGAAAAATATCTTTATCGGAGCGCTGGACAGGCCCCAGCATTTCTTCTATAAGCGCCCCTCGTCTGTGTATTACACGGCACGGTGCCCAGATAGCTCAGCTGGTAGAGCATCGCACTGAAAATGCGGGTGTCGGCAGTTCAAGTCTGCCTCTGGGCACCATTTCTTCTACAACTCATTAATTCTATTGCAAATTATTCCCAATTGGGGGGAATTTTTCCCCCAATTAGTTGGGGGAAATTATTAGGTCCATTTTTGTTGTCCTTGCGACACACTTACCTACAGCCATTTTTACAAGTTTCGGATGCATCGAATGGTGTCCAGATGCTGAATAGAACTTTTGCTAATTCTCACTAGTTTTTGAATTTGATTGATAGCTGCTCTGAATAAAATTACAGCGCTAACAGAATTAGGTGCGCTAGTCATTGTCTGATATAGTCTCCTTTCATTTTTCTTCTCGATAAAGGCGATTTACTCATGCATTTTCTTTGGGTTCTTGCATTTATATCTGTAGCTATTGTATCGCCCCCTACATTAGGTGATAGCCAGCAGCGCCCTGATAGGACAAGTTCTAAAGCCACAGATTCTTATGAAATCAATGTACTTAAAGGAGATGCGAGAATTCATATATCCAGCGATGGCAAGGTTGAATATGTAATTCCTCTCAAATTGCCTAAGTCTATGGATTCAATGTCTTTTGCATTGAAGGTAACTGGCTTAGGACCCTCAATAAACCCGATAGGGGTTGGTGAAATAAATGAAGACAAAGGTGGACTTCGTTTAGATGGTGCAGTTTGGCTGGCGGATGACACTGGTGTTCCATTTGCACTTTATCAATCAGATTTTTTAATCGAACAGCCGAAAATTTTTAAAAGTGATCAAAGATAGCGGTTGGGCAATATAGCCATTTGTTTGTACGCCATGTACGCAGAAGCGTAGCTCAAGAACACTACTACAAAGTTAAAATTTTTAGTAAAATGAAGTGTTTAGCTAGGCTAGGGCAAGCATGAGTATGATCGTTAGATAACGATTTTATATTTCACGATACGGTCGTTGCCAGAATCAGATATCCAAAGCGTATCTCCGCGTACTTCAATACCCTCTGGCGTCGTGAAAAGGTTCGGCCCTTTGCCAGCTTGGCCAGAGCCGATAACGAGTGATACCTCGCCCTTTGGATCTATAATTTTGATTTGATGATTATATTTGTCGGCAGCGATAATTGTATTATCTGCCAATATATCAAGATACCTGACACCACTAAAATTATACCAAGTCCCTTTGAGGGTTCGCTTTATTTGCAGGCTCGGAGAGAGCAGGACAAGACGGTCATTACTTGCGTCGGCGAGCCAGATGTCCCCTGACGGGCTGACTTCCAGATCGTGCGGGGAGGATAACCCGGAAAGCTTATGAACGATCTTGCCGTTCTCAAATGCAACGACGTTATTTGACCATACACCTGCGATATACACGAGGCCATTCGGATGCAGTAGAACCCCTTCGGGACCACGAAAATTACCTTTTAACTCACCGATATACGTGGCTGCGCGTTGCTCAAGCCGATAGATGGCAACCCGGTTATTGTGCGTGTCCGCGACATAAGCGTTGCCGTCTTTGTCAAAATCAATGTCATGGGTACCAGCCTGATGGTCCATGCCAAAAGTGTATATCAGTTTTAATGTTTCAGGATTGAGCACAACGACGCGATTGTTACCAACGTCGGCGACAAATAATTGTGTGCCATCAGGTGACAATTTAAGATCGTGCGGATTAACCATCGCAACATCACTTGCAGACACAAATGTTGCTGAAACGTCTGCATGACTTACTGACGATATAGAAAGTGCGCAGAGCGCAATGATTAAAATGCGATAAAACATTAAATACTTCTGTCACCCAAGGAACACGACATAAACTTTGGTACTCTAACTGTATTACAAGTTGGATGGAAATACGTCATATTTCTATGGCGATATGGCAGATTTCACAGCACTCCTGAAAGCATCTGTTCGAAGTATTGAATTGTGGCTTGCTTTTGGCACTTCGATGTACGTCGTGTTGATGCCTCGTGCCGTTAGGTTGCTGACGAAATCATGTGCCAAAACTGATCGCGTGTTGTCATCATGTTCACCTGTCAAAGCAATGACGCGGGCACCATGAGAAACTTTGTTAGAAAAATCATGAGGTGACAGGCTACGGGTCCATGTGTTGTAGCCGCGCCGCATTTCGCGCCACCTTGGTGCATCGCATGGGCATGCCGCGAGGATAACTGTATCAACTAAACCTGGTGAACGGCCAAGGATAATACCGGAAATGGCTGCGCCACCAGAATGCCCGACAAGAACAACGCGCTTCGCTTTGTGGTGTTTCTTGAGGGAGGTCACTGCAGCGGTTACCGAATCGATGACGTCTGCACGATAAATATCGTTATCCCGGTAACTGTTTCCAGACTAGTAATGGCCGTCAGAAACAAAGTAACCCGGCCTGATTAATCCGATGCTGATAATGTTTTCTGCGCCATATGTACGTGCATACTTGAACATATAGTCTGAAGCCCCGCCGCGAGATCCATCACCATGAATGAAAACAATTAATGTAGGATCTGTTGAAGCGACACCGGTTGTTTCAATGACAAGGCATCCAGAACCTGCAGCCACGCCTGTTTTATAATCAGGTATGCACGATGTCGCTGTGGTTGTCTGGCATGCCGTCAAAAGTATCAGCAGACAAAAAAATCCCATGGAAAATTTCAAATGGGAAATCCTATTCTTCTTCGTAAGGTCATCATGCTGTCACACGATTTTTTCATTATATAGAAACAATATACGAATGACTCATGTTACAGCTTTTTTCTACAATTTTACTATAATTCGTCTCAATTGAGGGAGGCGCAATGACGCCAGTAAAACGAAAGAATGTGACTACCCTGGCACTTGTGCCAGACGATGCGAATGAACGTCGCCTCGAGGCATTGACATTGCTTGCTGGTATTTCAGGTTCTTACACAGATTTTCTTCAAACATCGATGCAGGCGCTTTCTATTGGAATGGACGCGATGCTTGGTGCTTAGTGAAGATAAAAAGAAAGTCCATCTTCTAAGCTTGATTCAAGATGGACAACCTCAAGAAACATTCACTTATGATTTAGTCGGCACGTTTTGTGCTGAAATTTATTCTTCGACTGACCTTGATCCGCATCTTTTTATTGCCTGAGACGTGTACAAGCAATTTCCGATGGCAAAAAAGTTGGCAGATGTTGGCGCTGAGAGTTGTCGCGCCAAAGCATTCCATAATGCAGACGGTGTGCGCATAGGACATGTATTTGTTGCACGAAATACGCCGACTTTGGAAACCGCAGAAGATGTTGCTTTCTTCAGGCTGATTGTTCAACGCATCGGTGCTGAGGTCATGCATCAACACGACAATGGCGATGACAAAATTTTGGCACTGCAAGCCGCTAAGGAGCGAGCTGAAACTGCGAACCAGGCAAAGAGTGCATTCCTTGCGAACATGTCACACGAATTCAGAACGCCATTGAATTCGATCATTGGTCTGTCCGAAGTTCTTATCGACGAGATTTTTGGTAAACTGCAACCGAAACAAAAAGAGTATCTGGGTGATATCAATTCATCGGGTAAGCATCTTCTTGATGTGATAACGGATATTCTCGATATCTCTAAAATTGAGGCTCAGGAAGTCAGTGTCGATGACGAGATTATTGATATCAATGCCGTTGCCCATGCGGCACTTCGGTTAGCTGGTGCGCGTGCAAAAGCAACGCGTCATTGGGCATCTATAGATATCGCCGATGGTCTTCCAAAGCTTAAAGGTGATGAGCATCTCATAAAGCAGGTGCTTGTAAACTTACTCAGAAATGCGATTAAATTTACCGGCGAAAACGGTGATATATGTCTGGGTGCAGTCGAAAATAAAGACGGTGGTATGGATGTCTTTATTAAAGACACAGGTTCGGGATGTCGCTAGAAGACATTCCACTAGCGCTAGAGCCCTTTGGGCAAGTCCAAAATCGTGCAGGATTAGCGCGCGAAGGCACTGGACTGGATTTGCCTTTGTCCAAGAAGTTCGTTGAACTGCACGGCGGCAGTCTTGCAGTTGAAAGTGAGATGAATGTTGGAACAACAGTCACTGAAAGGTTCCCTAAGGACCGCGTCCTCAAAACAAAGAAAAGAAAACTGCGCGGCTGACATCTTCTTTAGGCTTATACCTAAGCCTGACAAAACGAATTCATTATAAATTTTAATCACCATCATATGGACGTGCTGCATTTTCGAATGACAGTCTGGCTGGATGGATTAATGTATGCACTTGGATTTTATATATAAGGGAATGATGACAATGCGATTACAGCTTATGGCTTGGCCCGAAGTAGAGACTTACCTGAAACGCTCAAGCGGGATCATTATCCCTATTGGCTCGGCTGAACAGCATGGCCCGACCGGGTTCATTGGCACAGATGCATTATGTCCTGAAATTGTTGCTGAGAAATTGGCTGAAGAAGTTGATGTGATCATTGCGCCAACGATTAGTGTTGGCATGGCACAACATCATCTTGGTTTCCCAGGCTCCATCACCTTGCGTCCGTCAACGCTGATTGCCGTCATTGGCGATACCGTTGCTTCGTTGGCGCGTCATGGATTTGACCGGTTCTACTTTGTGAATGGTCATGGCGGGAACATTGCGACAGTGAAGGCGGCTTTTGATGAAATTTATGCTGAAACTAGCCTTGGCACAGCGCGGCATAATCGGACGAACTTGCGGTGTGTTCTCAGGAATTGGTTCGATTGTCCATCTGCACAGGAAATTGAAGCTGAAGAATTTGGTGATGCCAATGGTAGACACGCGACAGCGGGTGAAGTCTCATTGACGTATTTCGCCTATCCTGAAGACGGTGCGAGAATTAGAGGGACGGGCAAGCTATCTCCTGAGATTGCGCCCTTAGGCACGTATTATGATTGCGATGATTATCGACGCACATTCCCTGATGGGCGTATTGGATCGGACCCTACATTGGCGACAGCTGATATCGGTTCCAGGCTTCGTGATGCTGCTGTCAGCGATCTGGCTGCTGATTATCGACGTTTTCTGGATGCGAATTAAGGCATCTGTTATTCGCTTTGATTTTGATCCTTCAGGAGCCAACCAAAGAAAAAGGTCGCAAGAACAGCTGCAAGAAGTTGCACACCAACAAAGGCAACGACGTTTGCTGGGCTAATGCCTGCGAAGGTGTTTGAGAACCCGCGCGCAATGGTCACTGCTGGGTTTGCGAATGATGTCGATGACGTAAACCAATACGCCGCTGTAATATAAAGGCCCACGGCATAGGGTATCGTGTCGGGTTTCGTCTTAAGGCAGCAAAGAATGGTGCCGATAAGTCCGAAGGTCGCGACAAATTCAGCAACCCATTGCCCGATCCCGGCGCGGACCTTCGTCGAAGGATCAATCAGCGCATGATCAAACATCACATGGGCGACGATGACGCCGGTGATGGCACCGGATATTTGGAACAGGACATAAAGTGCAGCGTGTCTGGCTTCAATTTCTTTCCGGATCGCAAACGTCAACGTAACCGCAGGGTTAAAATGCGCGCCAGAAATAGGGCCGAAACACAGGATCAAAACAACAAGGATTGCGCCTGTGGGAATAGTATTCCCCAGCAAGGCGATAGCGACATTCCCGCCGGCCAAATCCTCAGCCATGATCCCTGATCCAACGACGGTTGCGAGTAACGAAAAGCTCCCGATCCATTCTCCAATCAGTTTGCGTATCACGTGGTCTCTCCCCGGCGTTGGATTGCGATATTTAATAATTCCATAAATCGATTTGGTGCGATGTTGCCACCCGTCACGCATACGGCAATGGTTTTGTCCTTGATATTGATCTTGTTGCTCAAGACAGCAGCAAGGCCGACAGCAGCACCAGGTTCAATCACCAGCTTGTAATGCT
>DGOK01000076.1:14323-18430 GCA_002389385.1 Rhodospirillaceae bacterium UBA4468
AAACCCGCTTTCCAGCGCTTAACGATCGGCGTGTATCATCAAAGAGCTCGGGCTCCACAGTATAAACCTGTGTATCCGGCGAACACTCATTCATCACGAATGCCGCCGCAGCGGTTAGGCCTCCCCCACCACAGGGAATAAGCACGGCGTCTAATGATGCGCCTAAGTCTTGTGACTGATGAAGTATTTCAAGTGCAGCCGTGCCTACTCCGGCGTGCGTGCGCATATCTCCGCTTGGCGGCACACCTATACGTCCGGTTTCAGCCCACAAACGTGCCACAACATCATCGCTGGATTCTGTGTCACGATTGTATGTGACGACGTTGGCACCCAAGGCCTTTGTTCTTTGGATTTTTTGTAATGGAGTATCTTCGGGCATCACGATCAATGATGAACTGCCAAGCAGTTGTGCGGCGAGTGCCAGCCCCTGTGCATGATTACCAGATGAATAGGTAATAGCGCCGCGCTTTAATTCGGGATCAGACATCTGTCGCATGCGGTTATAGGCACTGCGGATTTTGAAAGCGCCAGTACGCTGCATACATTCTGCTTTTATAAGAAGACGGCCTGATAGCTGCTTGTTGATATCGATGTTTTCGAGCAACGGCGTGCGAACAACAACACCCTCAAGTGCTTTTGCCGCCTCAGAAATGTCATCGAGATGCAAAGGCCTTGTCAGCAGGTCTTGTGTCGCCTCATTCATGTCAGTGGAACTTTCATGGCTTTGAATAGCAGTCACAGGTAATTTCGGTAATTCCCGAATTAACGATTAATAATTATCTGAATGCTATTGTCAAGTTTTGGTATTTCGGGCATTACCGTATTATGGAAATGGAAACCGCAATCGATACCTTTGCTGCTCTGGCCCAAGAGTCACGAATGGCGATATACCGACTATTGGTCAAAGAAGAACCTCACGGTCTACCAGTGGGTGAGGTCTCACGCCGACTGGATATTGTACCGTCGACACTTTCTGGTCACTTGTCGGTGTTAAAAAGAAGTGGCCTTGTTAAAGCAACGCGCCATAGTACGGAAATTCATTATTCAGCAAATCTTGATGCGATTGGCAATCTGGTTCGTTTCATGTTGGAAGATTGCTGTGATGGCAAGGTTGAGAATTGCGGCGATATTGCGCGAATTATTGGTAAATCGCGGTAAAGCTCCCTCAACGAGAGTACACAAATGTTAGGTGAGCTTCCGTGATTTTGAGGCTCTCGCTGCGGCACATCGTTCGCGGAACGCTTCACCAAAAGGATCGACCATTCCAAATCGATCCGAGCGGAAAGTTTCAATGTTGAACGCGGGTTCTTGTTGCATCACCAAATCAGCGATCACATCACCTATGCCAGCGGAGAGGGCTATGCCAGAACCGCAAGCACCGGCAGCGGCATAAAAGCCTGATATACTAGGGACTGGCCCTAAGATGATTTCTCCATCCGGGGTATAGGATGATAATCCACATATGTAGTTGGAGAATTGAGCACTCTCGATGCCCGGGAAGAATTGTGATATAGCATCATACGAATTCGCCAGAACATCCCAGTGCTCTTCTCCCTGTGTCGGTGAAAAGGCCGCTGGGTCGTCAGGTAGTTCACGGGCATCAAACGTTGCGGAACGGGGTTCTTGAACGCCTAACACCAGACCGCCGACTTCAGGACGCATATATGCACCTATATCAGGCAGGATTGTTACCGGGTGCTCACCGCCATAAGACGCTGAAGGTTCAGTAATCCAGTAATGGCTGCGCACGGGGGCCATCGGAAGTGGGGAACCAGCCTGCGCCGAGAACAGAGCCGCCCAGGCACCACAGGCATCAATGACGGTGCCGCAGGAAACGTGCCCTGCATCAGTCAGTACGCCAATGATCTTTTGGTTATTCATTATGATATCGCGTACGTTCGTACGTGGACGAAGAACCGCACCACGTGCCTGTGCCGCCTTGAAATAAGACATACTCAGAAGATAAGGGTCGGCGTACCCGTCTGTGGGCAGAAAGGCCGCTTTGCGGATGGTGCTGACGTCCAGCCAAGGCACAAGCTTGCTAAGCTCGGTCGTGCTTGGCCATTCAATCGGCACACCCCATTTCGATGCATCAGCAGCCATAGAATCGAGTTCTAGGGTACGCTCTTCAGAGGCTGCAATTCGCAAGCTTCCAACATTGTGAAACCCAACGCTCTCGCCCAATTCTTCTTCAAGGATTGGGATGGTGTCTCTGGTTCGTTTTACCAAAGGCGTTTTTGAGACTTTAGTGGAGGCTTGGAGTATCAACCCGGCGGCGCGGCTGGATGCAGCACTGGCCAGCTCGTTCCGTTCTAATAGTAATACTGAACCGGCACCCTTACATCTCATATGATAGGCAATAGAAGCACCAACGATGCCGCCGCCAACAATAACGTGATCAAAGGTTTCCATTCATCCACCAAATAAAAGTGATCAGCTCATAATTCAAACCGCATGACTGCAATCGCAAATGATTAAGTTCCAATGCCACCATTCAGTCGTGACCACGCGGGTGCGTCATTCATAAAGTTACCGACTTCATCGGCTTCGCGAGGCCCAAGATAATCGTCGGCCTGTGCTCGCTCTATAATGTCTTTAAGCGTAGCCAAAGAAAACATGTCGTTTTCACGTTTGAAAATATTGAAATTGATAAGCACAAAGGTACTTAGGATTTTGGCCTCGGCTTGTCTCAGGGCTGTGAGGAACACTGATTCGCTAGCACCATCCGTTGCCAGATCATCAACAAGCAATACTCGCTCTCCTGGCTCAAAACTGCCCTCGAATTGCGCTAATCGTCCGAAGCCTTTGCTTTGTTTACAAACAATAACCAGAGGCTTGTTCAAGCGGTCTGCGATCAGGGTGGCAAACGGTACGCCTGTCAGTTCGCACCCGGCGATGACGTCTAGCGTATCTAGGTCTATTTGTGCGCTGATGCATTTGACAGCCATGTCAACAAGCAAGCGGCGATCGTCAGGTGAAGAGATTAACTTCTTACAATCAATGAACACGGGACTGGCCCAGCCGGAAGAAAAGAAGAATGGATCGCCGTCAGTCCGCGTATATAATGAGCGACTTTGGGTGATGATCCGAGCTGTTTCTGAAGCCCAATTTTTATGAGTTCTCATTTAGCAATCCTCCGCTTTATCATTCGCAATGGCGAGCATTGCGCCGCCTAAGACTTTTGCCGCAAGGAAAAAATCTGAATATTCCATGGCTTCGTCAGGGTTGTGACTGCCTTTGTCATTTCGGACAAAGACCATACCCGATGGTATGCCGACATTGGCAAATACGGATGAGTCGTGTCCGGCACCTGACGCCATAACTTCATGTGACACAGATTGGCTTTCGCATACGGATTGTAATAACAAAATCATCTCTGATGACATCGTCGCGGGTTGGGTCAATGACGACACACCAAGGTCGAAGCGAACACCTCTTTTGTTTGAGACTTGTTCACATTCTGATTGAATAAGCGTTTCAAAAGATTTTAAGGTTTTCAAATCCTGGCTGCGGTATTCCAATGCAAAGGATACTTCTCCGGGAACACGAGATACTGCGTGCTCTTTAGCGTTTGTTTCAACGATCCTGGTCGTGACGACCAGATCTTCGCCCCATTCAAGCAATACGCGCCAGTGCTCGTCGATACGTACCATCAGATCGGCCATGGCGAGAACGGCATCATGCCGCAGCCACCTCGGCACAGCACCAGAGTGGGCAGCTTCGCCATAACAGACTACTCTGCGATGGCGATGATTGCCGCGAATACCTGTAACAATGCCAACGGGTTTATCTCGTGAAATCAAGATGGGGCCTTGTTCAATATGAAGCTCTAGCCAGTACGCCATTAGAGAAGCATCAAGCAGTTTTGTGCCATTCTTTAGCGTCTGGATATCTACACCTTCGGACCGCATGCAATCTTCAAGAGTTCTGGTGCCGTCGCGGTGGGGGGAATTGAAATCATTTTCCGTGAGCTGACCAAACAATGCCCGTGATCCAAAGTAACACGGCCCACCGAACTATGCGCTTTCTTCACCGCGCAGTGCGATGACTTCCATTGAGCGTTGTCGCGTCCCTTCATCTTTTGAAGCAATCAATACGGCCAGGCCT
>DGOK01000076.1:18564-27092 GCA_002389385.1 Rhodospirillaceae bacterium UBA4468
GGCCTCGAGAAGTTCAAATGCAGCCGTTTCGCTTGGGCCATAAGTTTCTCTGGATACACCGACACCATCAAAAGATGCTTCTTGAAGCTTTGAAAAAATCTCGATGGAGAGTTGGCAAACGCGGTCGGGTTATGAAAATTTGGGCAGGGTCTGTTCCCTGCTAGGCGATGGCGATATGTCCATATGCGACCTCCAAAAAAAAGGCAACGCCAACGGGGTCAGCTCCAATCTTGACTTGGAAGTGATTATTCATACTCAGATTTGCATTAGCAGGCAAGAGTGAAGTCTACCGCCATGGTGAGCACGACTAAGAGTGACGTGCGCTGTTGAGTTTGGCCGGGCGCTTGCAGCACATTACAGCTGATTATGAATTTTCTATGATACGCGGCTGAGTAACTCAGATAGTGCGATGGCATTTGTTGCAAACGGTGAATGATCGGATTCAAGATCGATAATAGGCTCACACACGGCACGTTCAGCCATCCATCGTTGATGAGGGGGCGAGATCGCTTTGTCTTTTGTGCATACGATCGCTGACTTGCGCACGCTTCCAAAGCCTTTGTCCGATAATGTGAATTTGTGCGTGAATGGCTCAAAGCTTTGCAGTTGTATGCGATCTTCGGCCCATCCCAATTGCTTTGGCGTGGCATCACTATAAAAGGCTTCTGACAGGGTGCCGGTCTTGAGAGAGACGGCATCGTTTCCAGTGACACCAATGCGCTCGGCGCGCACGAACGATGCTTTGTCAGCCTTCACAAGATCACCGACCGTTTCATTATTCGCAGGAATATACGCAGCGAGAAATATAGCGTGCTTAATTTTATCTGGCTGCATCTCTGCGCATGCTGCAATGACGGCACCGCTCATCGAATGACCCATCAGTGTTACAGGTTCGTCTGCTTCTTCAATCTGATGAACGACAGCTTTAATATAATTCGTCATTGTTTGATCGCTGATCCAGCCATCGGCGGTGCCATGTCCGGGTAAGTCGGACGCATGGGCTTTCAGGCCCGCTTCATTCAGGCAACCTATTAAAGGGCCCCAGCACCAGGACCCATGATACGCACCATGGACGAGAATAATCATACCTGTATAATACGACATTCATTGAGGTGAGGAAAAGCGATGCACGCAGATTGGTATTTCGATGTGATTTCACCGTTCGCATATTTGCAGTTCATGCAATTGGACAAAGTGACAGACCGAGCAGAGTTAACATTTAAGCCTGTGCTTTTTGCAGGCTTGTTGAATGCCAATGGACAAAAGGGCCCAGCGGAAATTCCGTCGAAGCGATTGTTCACCTATCAGATGGTGACGTGGATGGCAAAAAAGCGGGGCGTGCCATTCAAAATGCCTGAGGCACACCCTTTTAATCCCATTCGCGCGTTGCGCCTTTGCATTGCATTGGAAAACGACGTTGAAGCCGTTGGCGCGATATATCACGCGATTTGGGGCGAAGGACATTTACCGGATAATGATACGGGATGGTCAGCCATTCAAGCTGCGGTTGGTGTCAGTGATGGTGATGCGCTGATAAGTGATCCGGCAGTGAAGCAACAATTGATCAAAAATGGTGAAGATGCATTAGCCGCAAATGTGTTTGGCGTGCCAAGCTTTGTCGCCGAAGACAATGTATTTTGGGGTGATGATGCACTTGGGTTTTTCTCGGACTGGCTCGATGATCTAAGTATTCTCGAAAACCCTGAGATGGAAAAGCTCAGAACATTGCCATCAAGCTCTGAGCGTCCCCGTTAAAAACTATCCGCAACGCACACCAGTGCCGCCAAGCCCGCAATAGCCGCGTGGATTTTTGTGCAGGTACTGCTGATGATAATCTTCAGCATAGTAGAACTTTGGCGCGTCAATGATCTCGGTTGTGATCGTTGGGTAATCGTATTTCTTTAGTTCCTTTTGATACGCCTTCTTGGTGTCTTCTGCGATCATATGCTGTTCTCCGGAATAGACATAAATGCCAGAACGATACTGCGTACCAACGTCGTTGCCCTGGCGCATGCCTTGGGTCGGGTTATGGGCTTCCCAGAACGTTTCACAAAGTTTGCGGAAGGTAATCTTTGATGGATCATAAACCACAAGGACAACTTCGTTATGGCCGGTGCGGCCCGAGCAGACTTCTTCATACGTTGGATTAGGCGTGCGTCCTGCGGCATAACCAACTGAGGTCGAATAAACGCCCGGAAGTTGCCAAAAAATACGCTCAGCACCCCAGAAACATCCGAGGCCAAATATGGCTGTCTCAAGACCTTCTGGAAATGGCGCTTGTAAGGGATTGCCATTCACCGCGTGCGTGGTCGCCGTTGGGATTGGATTCGCACGACCGGGCAGGGCTTCGGTTTGGGTTGGAATATCTGTAGGTTTCTTGAATAGTCCAAACATGAGTTTTCTCCATTATTTCTTATAGAGCATATGGGCATAATTGAGATAAGTGCCAGTCGCAACAGATCACATATTAGTATGTGTCGATATACAGTCCATTCCGTCGCACCACTTGGCGCAGGGCAAAGCTGGATTGAATACGTGCCACGCCGGGTAATTGCGATAAGTGCTCTTTGTGAATACGTTCGTAGTCTGCCGCGTCTTTTGCAACAAGGCGTAAGACATAATCTGCATCCCCTGCCATCAGATAACATTCCATTACATCAGGACACTCTGCGACGGCATCTTCGAAAGCGCTCAGGTAATCCTCGCTTTGGCGATCCAGCGTAATGGCAACGATAATGTGAGATGTTCTGCCAAAAGCAGCGGCATCAATAAGCGCCGCATACCCTGTGATAATACCATTCTCTTCGAGAATCTGGACACGTCTGAGGCATGCGGATGGGGACAGTCCAATACGTTCGGCCAATTGTACATTGGCTAAGCGGCCATCTTCTTGTAATGCCGAAATGATACGATAGTCTATGCGATCTAACATAGTTCGCATTAAATTCGAAAATATATGTAATTTAAAGGATTAAATTTAGTTTTGATTGAAATATACCGAATATACGCAAGGACATGCATCGGGCATTCGCAGTAACGTTATCTCACCGAATTCATACAACATTAGCAAATAGAGAGATAACCAATGCTCATCGGCGTAGCCAAAGAGATAAAGAATAACGAGTTCCGTATTGGCATGACGCCAACCAGTGTGCGCGAAGCTATAGCACACGGTCATCAGGTGATTGTTGAAACTAACGCAGGCGTTGGGATTGGCCGGAGCGATGACGATTACCGTGCACAAGGCGCTGAGATCGCCGATACAGCCGAAGAGATTTTTGCGCGTGCTGATATGATCGTGAAGGTGAAAGAATCACAAGCATCTGAACGCAAGCAACTACGCGAGCAGCAACTTCTGTTCAAATATCTGCATTTGGCACTGGACCCTGAGCAAATGAAAGATCTCGTTGATAGCGGCGCCATCTGTATCGCCTATGAGACGGTAACGGATGCCAAGGGCCGTTTACCTCTATTGGCACCGATGTCGCAAGTCGCGGGAAGAATGTCTGTTCAAGCGGGCGCCCATTGCCTGGAACGTGCCCAAGGCGGGCAGGAAATTCTTATTGGTGGTGTGCCGGGTGTTGCTGCAGCAAAAGTTGTAGTCATTGGCGGCGGTGTCGTTGGTGAGAATGCCATTCAAATGGCTGTGGGTGTTGGCGCAGACGTCACGGCCTTGGACAGAAATCTGGATGTTCTCAATCATCTAGCAGAGCGATTTGGCCCAGCATTGTCGACGATGTATTCGACCAGTGCTGCATTGGAGCAAACAGTCCTTGAAGCTGACCTCGTGATTGGGGGCGTGCTTGTTAAAGGGGCTGCAGCACCCAAGCTTGTCACCCGAGCGATGGTTGCAGGGATGAAGGCTGGATCAGTGTTGGTTGATGTCGCGATCGATCAGGGGGGCTGTTTCGAGACATCAAAAGCGACAACGCATGCAGATCCAACATTCGTGATCGATGAGGTCGTGCATTATTGCGTCGCGAACATGCCTGGTGCTGTGCCGCGCACATCAATTCATGCACTTAATAACGCCACACTGCCTTACACGCTTATGCTTGCTGATCGCGGCTATAAAGATGCGCTGTTGTCGAGTGAACATTTTTTGAATGGCCTCAATGTGATCAATGGAAAAATTACTGAGGAAGCTGTCGCACGAGACCTGAATTACGAATACGTGCCGTCGCGAGATGCGTTGGCATAGCTATCTCTCAACTTAGAGATTTCTTCCCTAGATTAACTTGGGCGCGGTGGCAGCATCGCGCCTATTCTTTTTGGCGCGCCTGGTTTGATCGGTATGTGTTAGCCGCCTTCGATGGGCGGGAAGACGGCAATTTGATCACCGTCATTCAAAACCTTGTCGTCGCGGTTCTCCGGGGCAACAGGGTCACCATTGACCAACGTCATAAATGGCTTGTCGGGTACCAAGCCGACCATGTGCATTGCATCTGCAAGCGAGCCCCCGTCTTTGACAGGGATTTCGCCAATACCGTCACGGCCAATGCCTTTGACTTCGGAGGGGTCTATAGAGACCAGCTGAAAACCAACGTTAATCACGATCAATTAAGTCCTAAACGACCGAGTGTCTGCGAGCTAGGCTCGCCATCTACTGTCCAGCCGCGAAGTTCGTAATACTCAGGCAGCATTTTACCAATTTCTGCGACCTTGCCTTTACCTGCACCAGATAACGCAGGTTCTTCCATCACACGTTTTGGTAACGTGTCATCAGCTTTCGTAAGGCCAGCACGTAAGTTAAACAAGCGTTCTAAATTCCAGATACGCTCACCAGCATCGAAGAAACCATCAACCGTCCAATTGCCCGGAAGTGCACCTGCTAATTGTGCAACCAGATCATCGACTTTCCACGCGTTTCCGGCGAAAAGACAGACGCCCGTTGAGTCCCAGGCCGCGTTGCGGTCTTGTGATTTCTTGACGATGGCGGCTTTGCCTTCAGTACGGATGTGTGCGAAATCGTCTTGGAATGGACTTGCACGCAGATGGCACGCACCCCGGTTGGATGTGGCATAAGCCAGTCCCATACCTTGCATTGCACGCGGATCGTAGCCCGGGAATTCTTGGCCTTTGACGACCATTGCCAGATCCGGGTGACCGTATTTCTCGCAGAGCCGTTTTGAGCCTAGACCGATATCAACACCAAACCCTGTTGCAGTCCCCGTGACTTCGGCAGCCCAGACCAATGCCTCAGCCGAACCAAATTCAAGCGCCATGCCGCCGGTTTCTTCTTTAGTGATGGCACCAATGTCATAAAGCTCCATGGCTGCTGCGACGCTGGCACCAAATGAAATTGGATCCATACCATGTTCGTTGCAGAGGGCGCTTGCATATGTTGCGGCGTCGATATCATCGACACCACACATTGGGCCAACAGCGTAAATACCTTCGTATTCAAGCCCGCCTAGCGAAATCTGATAGCGTGGTTTGTCTTTAACGGAAAAATGCTCAGGGTCGATGGATGCAATGCGGCCACATCCAATTGAACATGCAAAGCAAGCCTTGTTGGTTTGCAGGTTTGCTTTTCCATCACTTCGGCGTGGCGTATGTGCAGCCTTAACATTCACACTCGCAGCACCATCAAATTGAACTGCACGGCAGTTCAATGTCGGTAATGATCCGTATGAGTTGGTGACATCAAGCATGGCGTGGGTGCCAATCGATGATAATCTTTTGCGAGGCTCACTTGGGTCCAGTTTTGCCCGTGCCGCCGCGTTGGCTTCTTTGAATGCTTGTGGGTTCGCAACCTTGGTGCCGACACTGCCATATGCAGCAATGGCTTTAAGGTTCTTTGAGCCCATTACAGCACCAACGCCTGATCGTCCCGCTGCGCGGTCGCGATCATTCATGACACATGCATAGCGGCATAGGCTTTCTCCCGCGACGCCAATGGATGCGATTTTCAAATTAGGATTTTGATGCTTGGCGATGATTTTGTCTTCGGTGTCCCACACGGTTTCGCCCCAGATAAAATCTTTCGCAGGCAGCAGCCGGACATCATCGTTTTCAACAAGCAGATAGACGGGCTCAGGAGAGCGGCCTTCAAGGATGAGCATGTCCCAGCCAGCAAGCTTCAGATAAGCGCCAAACTGCCCACCCGAGTTCGAACACGCAATGGCATTCGTCAGCGCCCCTTTGGTAATGACCGAGTAACGGCCACCCGTTGAGGCACCTGTTGCCGTCAAAGGACCTGTCGCAAAGATAAGTTTGTTTTGAGGTGAAAGCGCATCGACCGCTGGGTCCATCTCTTCGGAAAGGTATTTCGTACCAAGTCCGCGCTGGCCGATATACGTCTCAGCCCACTCCATATTCAGTGGCTCTGGCGTAATCTTGCCTGCGGTGAGATCAACCCTAAGAACTTTTTCTTGCCAGCCCATTCGACGAACTCCTGATGTCATATGGTGAAGTCGTATTGATATCGCTTAATACGACGGATGAACGCTACGACAAATGGCCGCTGATGAAAAGCCGATGGCGCGCGAGCAGAGGTATTATTGAGGTGGTTTTACGTCAGTGGATGCCTGGGCTACACTGCGGCGCTGCATCAACATAAGGTCCATTGTCGAGATGTGTTTAAATATCGGACGCGATCCTGAGCGGAAAAGGCGAACCATGCCATGGTCCATATCAGCAAATGAACGACGGATGTCGTCGTAATTGCGGACTTCGAGGATAATGGTGTCAGCGCGATCAGGTGTGACGGCTTTCCAACGGAATGTTGTGTTCGGAAGCTTGGGCGCTTCGAGAATATGCATCCAGCCAATTTCACGTTCCTGTGGCGGACCAAAGCGGCGCTGCATGATTTTTACAACATCAGCAAATTGAGATGCGTCAAATACAGCATAGATACGGCTGCTGAGGCCATTTTCGTATCGAATAACGGCTTCGCCGGGCATCGTGAACGCTGTATCTGTATCGAAGTTTTTCGCATCACGCGCGGGCCAGTCCAAATCTTCAAGACAGAAGATGCTGCCGTGCAATTCACGTTCGATGCAAGCAGCGCTCTTATGACTGGCACGCTTAAAAGGTTTACCGATGAGCTTGCCACGACCGAGATATAAATCTTGATTGAGTAAAGGGCCGTCACCGATATGTGTCAGCTCAGTTGCATGATCAGATGTATCTGGCGATGTGTAGCCAAGGTCTAGCTTCTCTTCGGCAACGATACGCTCAGAGATTTTGTTTGCGATGGGTTCAGCGGATTCCGCAGGTACATCAGTGCCAAATAATTGTTCAAGTACATTGGCGACGATGCCTTCATCAACGGAATCAGGCGTGACGGACTTATGATTGCTGCCAAGTTTACGATAATTTCGCGAAGCGGGACGATATGGTGGGCGCTGGCGAAGCGAAGGCTCAACAGTATTTGATGCGACATTAACGATGGCTATTGGTGTCGCTGTCTCAACCTGCATAAGCGGTGCGCTTGTTGTGTCGAAAATATTGTCTGTAGGGTCAAAAATGTTCTCGCGAGGCGATTGCACCCAAGGGGCAGGCTCAATAGTTGCCGCTGTTTGAGGCGTCGCTTCGATGATTGCAGCGATATCAGTAACTTTGGGCTCAGCCGCAATGCTTGGTAATGTAGGCGGAGCGGCAACATTAAGTTCAGGTTGTTCTTTTGGAACAGGCCCAGCTGTCGACGCATCTGGTGTAAAGATTGTCGCAAGACCACTTATGAGCCATGAAATCGGATTTTGCTGTGCTGGAGCCAACGCTGTCTTTTGTGGGACAGGTGGCGTGACGATGGCTTGGGTTTCTTCAACAACAGGCTTTGAGGCAGGAGCCGGTGCGGCTTCAGTTATAACGACGGTTTTCCGTGGAGAAGGCTGATCATCAATTTCAAGCTTTGGTGTCAACAGACTGGCGATATCACTGAACAGCCATGCAATAGGGTTTCTTTGTGTAGATGCCGAGGCTGTTTCTGATACGACGTTTGCTTCGACCTTTTGAGCGACTTCAGTATCGACCAGAACAGATGCGATGGTTTCAGCAATAGGCGCTTCTTCAGCAGCCGTTGTCGTGCTGGGCTTAAATAGTTTCACTAAGTCGTTAAAAATCGCCTTAAAGGGATTTTTGAATTCACTGGAGACAGCTGTTGCCAAAGCAACTTTTGGTGCTGGCTGGTCTTCTTGTTTCTTTGATGTGCTTTTGAGGGGCTCAGTATCAATTGCCGGCGCCTGAATGCCATTCGAGGCACTTGTCAGCAGATCACCAAGGTCTTCAAAAAGCCAAACGATTGGATTGCGTTGTATCTCGCTGGGCGCGTCATTATTGGCCAGCGCATGCGCGGGTATTGTAAGGAGGACAGCAATAGAAAAAGCCGTAATTCGTCGCATTAATTCGTCGACCCCGGCGCGATTAAGCACGCAAAACTTTTAAAACCACTCTTTTAACCCAGTATTACGGAGTTTTTCCACTAATATCAATGCCATCACGAGATAATGTGAAACTAAAAATGGGGCTGTACCAGATAACGCATAAAAGGTGTTATCATGGATACTATGAGAAAGAGTCGTTTA
>DGOK01000012.1 GCA_002389385.1 Rhodospirillaceae bacterium UBA4468
TTTCCCGGTTCTCCAAATCAAAAGCAACGCGGGTTTGTGGGTTGGGGTCGGATGGTTGGGCAAGTTTATGTGCCGCCTGAAGCGCTGCAGAACGCAGTCGTTTGAGCCCAAAGTCCAGCATAGTAACAGGCTCAATTTTTAAACGATCAAAAACATCTTCTGCAGCTATGGATTTTGGTGTCGCGACAAAAAAATAAACCAACAAATAAGAATACACGCATGATTGTAGTCCTTCAGGTGAATGCCTACTGCCCATACCTTCAACGTTGGCGATGCCCATCATTGATAATGAAACCGTTCAATTGTTGCAGGTCTTTCTAGCTGAGGCCGTTGGCGCACGATATGGCTCAGATTCAGCCCTGAATCGAATGGCCGAGGTTCTCGTGATCCGTATTCTGCGGGCTCAAATTGAAAAAGGGACTGTAGAGCCTGAGCTTGTTACAGGTCTGGCAGATCACAAAATCAGTTGGGCAATCGTTGCAATGCATGATATGCCCGGTAAGACTTGGAATAATGAGGAACTTGCGCATACAGCGGGGATGTCACTCAGCCAGTTTTGTGATGTTTTTCGGAATGTTGTTGGCCAAACCCCGCAAGCATATTTACGCGGTTGGAGAATGACACTGGCTCGCCAGGATTTGGATAAAGGCGCGCGGGTCGGTGCTGTGGCACATCGTTATGGGTATGCGAGCCCAGAAGCCTTGGCGCGGGCTTTTCAACGGTAGTACGGCATGAGCCCCTCTGATATAAAACGCGATGTGGGTGCAAACGCCTAAAATGGCTTCGTTTTTTTGTGCTCGGATATGATGTTGATGGTGATCGCGATAAAAATGACAGCTGCGCCAGCGAGCACCCAAGGGTCGAGCGCTTCGCCATATAAGAATAACCCCAGCAATGCGACCATCGGCAGGCGCATAAAATCCATGGGGACCACAACGATGGCGTCAGCTTGAGACAGCGCGCGTGCCATACAATAGTGCGCACTTATTGCCGTTGTCGCGACGATTAAGAGCCATGGCAGCACCGTCATAGATGGCGTGGTCCAGTCTAATGCCGTTGGAATTGCCCCCATCGGTAACTGGATAACGGTCATGTAAAAAATGACAGTGAGGGGTGAATCTGTCCGTGTGAGTTTCTTCGTAAGCATATGCGATAACGCATAGCCGAGCGCGGCAATCAAGGCACTGATTGCGCCGATTTCGAAAGGCACCATGCCCGGGCGCAGAATAATCAAAATTCCTATAAACCCTATAACGATGACCAAAATACGAGATGCGCTGAGACGTTCTGATAACAGAAATGGTGCCAGCATGGCGGTCCAGATTGGTATGGTAAACTCTATCGCAAAAACTTGCGCTAGCGGGATGAGTGAGATCGCATAGAACCATCCGAACTGCCCAACGTAATGCGCAATATTGCGGATAAAATGTAATGAGAACTTTGTTGTTCTTACCTGCGCCCATCCTGACCAACTCAAGATCGCCAAGATAAGAACCAACCCAATGACACTTCGAAAGAAAAGTATCTGAAAGGTGTTCAGTTCAGTAGATAGTTCGCGCCCGGCAATGGCCATCAGCAGGAATGACACCAGCGCGCCACTCATCCATGTACCTGCGAGAACAATCCCACTCATCAAATTGACCTTTTACAGCCTTTGCTTCGCCTCAGTTAGAAGCTCAGTGAGATATCTCGATGAACAGCCAGGCATGAAGTAAGATAGCTCGACTGTGAATCTGTGAGACGCTTTTGCAGGCGTACACCAATCGTATCTCGGATTGCCATATCGTACTTTACGATGGCTGGGAGAACGTCGGTCTTAGCTTGCTCGCGCCATGAAATCTCCTCTTTGAAGATAACGAGTGCCTTGTTGATAAATTGCATCGCGGCTTCGGGGGAAGGGTCGTCGCCACGGAGTTTGCGGCGCGCCTTGTTGATCTGAGATTTGATCTTACTCGCACCTTCAACGTTTCCAACCATATCGCCAACAGTATCAATTTTTTCCATTGCTGTATCAGGATCATCAGTCGTGATGACACCTTTTAGATCGCTGATTTTTGTTTCCAGAGCAGCAAGTTTATCGGCATCACGGATGATGGCTTGGATTTGTGTTAATGCTTCGTAAGCCGTATCAACGTTACGACGATAATCCCGTCGTGTTTTATTGGTCGCCTTTTCAAGCACAATGAACGTTTTACGTGCCTCTTCCCAACCCTTAGGGGTTTGTATTTCGAGCTCTTCTTTTTCACGAATCTGGTTCACAATTTCAGCATTGAGCTCTTCAGCATCCGCAGGGTCAGGGTTTTTGGCGTAACGCAGATCATCAACGTCTTTCTGCAGGCGGCTGATGTCACGAATATGTGTCTCTAGCTCGATCCGAATGGCGCGGGCTTCTGTATGCAAAGGCTTATATGTTGGGATAAATGCCTCGCGTGCACTATCGGCGTCTCGAACCTTGGCGACGAGCCCGAATGTCCCTTCAGCGGCATCTAGTGAGGACTTAAGCGAAGACTGTAAATCGCTTGGTAACGAGCTGGTATCCATCTTTCTGGCATCCGCAATTGCCGACATCAATTCGCCCTGTTTCGCGTCATATACAGGGAAGAGATACTCTTCCAGGCATTGCTGTAGTCGAGGGTTTTGCGGCGGTGGTGCGTTGTCTGATGTCAGGTATACGCGGGTTGGTAAGTAGTTCACCAATGGCGGATAAAAGCCGACGATAGTAAGCCCTAAAAGCTGCAGCATGATAAAAGGTATCACGCCTTTGTACATCGATATTGTGCGCACAATTTTTGGCGCGACACCCCGCAGATAGAACAACGCAAACCCGAACGGTGGCGTCAGGAATGACGTTTGCATGTTCACGCCAATCATCACACCAAGCCAAACTGCGGTGATGTTTGCGGATGGGTCTGCAAGCAAGATCGGCGCGATAATAGGCACAACCACAACGGCGATCTCGATGAAGTCGAGGAAGAAGCCGAGGACAAAAATCACAGCCATGACGACGATAAACTTCGTCGCAAATCCACCCGGTAGACCTGACAAGAAGTCCCGGACGATCTCTTCACCCCCAAATGCACGGAAGGCTGCCGTAAGCATGGCTGCGCCCAAGAGGATGATGAAGACCAGAGACGTTGTCTTTGCGGTTTCGATCATGACGCCTGTGAGCGTGCTGTCGATCCGGTTGACGCGAATGGCACTCCAGACGATTGCGCCTAAAAGGCCGGCCGATCCAATGGCGGCAATGACAATGGCCATGACGTCTTCACTGGTCTGGATGTTTTTGACATTGATGTCGTACGACTGAACGGCAAAGACAAGAATTGAGAAGGAGACGAAAGCAAAAATGGCGGGATAAAACTGCCCTTTGGTCTCTTGGGTCAATCTGTAACCAGCCATAATGAGCGCACCCGCAGCGCCAATGGCGCCAGCCTGGTTCACTGTTGCAACACCCATTATGATTGAGCCGAGCACGGCGAAGATCAACGCCAAAGGCGGGACCAGCACGAGGGTAACCTTGATCCAGAAATCACGATTATAATCGCCGAGGTACGGTGCAGCCGGTGCCATTTTGGGACGAAGGAAGGCTATGATGAAGATATAAAGAATGTATAAGCCAACAAGCACCATGCCCGGCAGGAATGCACCCAAGAACATGTCACCAGCACTGGTTGAGACAATACCGAAATCGGATGGTAACGAGAACTCGCCCGTCCCGGCCTTATAGTCTGCTGTACGGATGGCAAGCGCCTGGTCGGTGGCGTTCGATAACTGATCCGCCAAAATAATCAGAACAATGGATGGTGGGATGATCTGTCCCAATGTACCTGAAGCACTGATGGTACCGGTCGCCAAAGCATGAGAGTAATTAGCGCGCAGCATGACGGGAAGTGAGATCAGGCCCATTGCAACAACTGTGGCACCAACGATACCTGTTGTTGCGGCAAGGAGTGCGCCCACAATCACCACTGAAATGCCGATGCCGCCCGGGATTGGGCCAAACAATTGACCCATCGTGACGAGCAAGTCCTCAGCGATTTTCGAGCGCTCAAGCATGATACCCATGAAGATGAACAGCGGAATAGCAATCAGAGTGTCTCGTTCGGGTTCCCAGTAAATACCGCGTAGGTTCGTGACACCAGCCGAAAGCCACTGTCCGGGGTCTCCATGAGCAAAATACGCTGCAACATTCCCCTCAAATAGATAGCCGCAGAGTGCGGCCAAAGAGATCGTTAAGATTGCTGAACCTGGCAGTGCAAATGCGACAGGGAAGCCTGAGCCAAGTGCTGAGACCATAATGAAGATCAGGATAAATAGGAATACGAGTTCCATGCTTTGAATACCGCCTTATTTTCTAGAACGTCGCGTGCTCTTCAAGGTCTTGTTCGTGACCCGGCTCACTGAGCAGCGTTGCGATATTGCTGAGCAGGTAACTCATAAACTGCACCAGCATGGATATAGCAAAGATCAATAAAAATCCTGCGAGTAGGTACTTGATATAGAGGCCAAAACCGCTTTGCGTGACTTCAAACGACAACAAAGGGCCGTTAATTGCATTTGCCTTACCCCATAAGCCAAGCGTGATGATGGTCCAGCAAAGAGGTAGCCCTAAAAACGCGCAGCCAATAGCATTGGATAATGCCCGTCCGTGTCGGCTAAAACCGGCGTAAAGGATGTCGACGCGGACATGACCTTCTTTGATAAGTGTGTAAGGGCTCGCAAAGAGGAATAGCGCGCCGTACCAGAACCGAACTAGGTCCGACATGAAAGCCTGCTCATAAGAAAACACAAAGCGTGCAATCACGATCAATAGTTCAGCAGCCACAATCAGTACCGCTAGCCAATGAAATCCAAGATTATGATTAAACCGGGCAATGACTAATGCAACGATGATCAGTGGGTAATGCACGTATTGGCCGCGGAATGTCGGACGGCCTAATTGTTCTGCAAGCTCTTGTCCAACAATGACGACAATAAATCCTTCAACGCGAAGGAATGAAATAAAGCCATCGACGAGGCCAATCAGCAAAACTGCCCAAAAGGCTGCGCGAATAATATATCCAGCCCATGCACCAAGCATCTCAGAGTCCGCATGTAAGGTGCGCATTGGGGTTCGCGTAACGATAAGCGCGATCGCAACCAATGAGCCTGTATAGCTGAGAAATTGTACCCATGCTAAAGGCGGAATGCCGCCATCTGCAGGGTTTTGTCCAAATAGGCCAGCAGCACCAAAGATACTCAGTGTGCCTGGCCAGTCGAACCAGAAATTCAAAACATTATTTACGACGAAGATCAGCGCCCAGACAGTCATTGTCAGCGCAAAAATACGTATCAATCCAACGACCAATCCATGCGTATGGCCAGATACATGTGCGTTGCCCGCATCTGAAGCGGTTTCTTCTGCACCGTGTGTCATTCGTCCCCCAAGCCCTCATTGTTTTTATTGTAGGGCTTTTGTCATCTTGCCGAGAGTGGTGCGCGAGACATGAGCCTCGCGCACCATTTTTCGTATAACGCTTCGTAATTAAGCGCCGAGCACTCGGTTACGCTGCGCCAAGTAAGCTTGGTCAGAAATCTTAGTCCAACCGGACAGATCTTTCCGCGCCGCAACGAAGCTACTATCGATCCGCTTTGCGAGATCAGAATGAGCACGTACGCCCTCAAAGACTTCTTCTGAAGCTTCGTAGAAGCTGTCATAGACGTCATCAGAAAACTGACGAAGCTGTACGCCTTGCTCTTTAATGAGCTTGGTTAGTGCAGCACCTGACTTCATGTTGTACTCAGCCATCATCACGTCGTTCTCAGCGCTAGCAGCAGATTCAATGATCACTTGATCATTCTTTGACAAACCGTCCCAGAACTTCTTGTTCATGCCGAGAGCAAGCATTGAGCCTGGCTCGTGGAACCCTGGATAGTAGTAGTACTTGGCAGCTTCATAGAACTTCATGAAGCTATCGTTCCATGGTCCAACCCACTCGGTCGCATCAATCGCGCCAGAGACAAGGTTTTCATAAATTTGACCTCCAGGAAGTGAAACAGGTGAACCACCAAGCTTGGCAATCACGTCGCCGCCAAGACCAGGCATCCGCATTTTCAGACCCTTGAAGTCATCAGCTGATTTGATTTCCTTGCGGAACCAACCACCCATCTGACAACCGGTGTTACCAGCCATGACGCACTTGAGGCCAAACCCTGCTGCGAGTTCGTCCCAAAGTTCCTGACCACCGCCAAAGCGGATCCAGGCGTTCATCTCGGTGTATGTGAAGCCGAAAGGTACAGCTGTAAAGTAACCCCAACCTGGGTGCTTACCTTTCCAATAGTAGTCGGCAGCGTGATATGCTTGTGCGTTGCCAGAAGCAACTTCGTCAAACGAATCAAATGCGCCAACACGTTCGCCAGCGGCGAAGTACTCAACACTAATCCGGCCATCGGTGGCATCAGCAATTCGCTGTGCTACGCGTTGTGCACCTGTGCCGAGACCTGGAAAGTCACGTGGCCAAGTTGAAACAACGACCATCTTTTTTAGGCCCTGCGAAATTGCTGGCGTCGAAAAAGCCGTCGAAGCGGCGACGACACCTGCGCCAGCTACAGCTGACTTCTTAATAAAATCTCGTCTTTTCATTTGGATTCTCCCTGTACGCGTTATTGAATAAACTACGGCGGAAAATGTAAAAACATCACAATTGCCACTGCAATTATTTTCGATCCCTTAGGATGCGGGCATTCTCCGGCAGATCAAGGAAAAACTGACGTTTTAGGCATGAGTTTCGTGCATGAAACGCACAAATAAAGAGCATATAATGAATGCGGAATGTGTCTGTATTGTTTGAAAAACAATGAAAACCTATTTTGAGAAGGTTTTTGAGCGTGATATCGGCGGCCGATACGCGCTGATTCCTTCCATAGGCGTGGAGATATTATAGGAAATTAATGCGCCTGTAGCCTTTGATAAGGCACTGAAACTAGACGGAAATATGCAATTTGGATGGCCAGCCGCTGCGTAAATTTTATCAAACCTCTTGAGCGAGGCATCCATGACCATGGGGAGGGGATGATTAAGCCCTATGGGGGCAACACCGCCGATTGAAAAGCCGGTGATAGCTTTCACTTCAGATGCCTGTGGGCGACGGACTTTGCCTTTCATATTGAATGCTTTGGGTAAGTTATCTTCAATACACTGATGATCACCCGCAACGAGGGCCATCACAAACCGGGTATCAATACAGAACACCAGCGATTTGACGATCGCCCCCAACTCACATTCAAGGGCATCTGCGGCAGCCTGGGCACTGCGTGCAGATGTCTCAAGATTCAATGCATTGTCACCAATCCCAGATGTAACGAGAGCGTTGCGTACACGTTTAACAGCAGGGCGCTCTAGCTCACTCATGACAATACTCCATCTGTGTTTTTAGTTTGCGAACGGAACAGCCATGCCGCGTTCAACGCCTGGACGAGCAGTCAGTTGTTCAAACCAACGCTTCACATTTGGGAAATCGTTTAAGTCCACTTGATGGCGCTCAAACCGTGAAATCCATGGATAGCAGGCAATATCGGCAATCGAGTATGCATCGCCAGCCATATATTCGTTTTTGCCCAACTGGGTGTTCATGACGCCATACAGTCGCTTGGCTTCTTCGTGATAGCGTTTCTGCCCATAAGGCACGACTTCCTTTGGATTGAACATGAAGTGATGGGCTTGTCCAACCATTGGACCCAAGCCACCCATTTGCCACATCAACCATTCCATGACCTTGGCGCGCGCACGAGGTTCCGTTGGTAGCAACTCAGAACCGGTTTTTTCAGCCAGATACACCAAAATAGCGCCAGATTCGAAAACACTTAAAGATTCACCACCTGGGCCGTCTTCATCAACGATTGCGGGAATACGATTGTTCGGTGAAATTGCGAGAAATTCTGGTTTAAATTGCTCACCTTTTCCGATGTGGATTTCATGCGCTTGATACTCAAGTCCGAGTTCTTCCAACATGATTGATGCTTTTCGGCCGTTGGGGGTTCCCCATGTGTATAATTGAATCATTTTTTTATCTCATCCATGACTTGCTAATGTTGCCAAAAGCATAGGTAATTCGCTGAGCGGTGCAAGCGTCTCAAATCTTAACCAGCTACATTGCCTACGAATAAATATCTGGTGTTTTGCATAAGAAAGACTTGGAACGGTCGTTAATGACAGATTATGCCCTCGATGAACTGAATTTGCTTATCGTTGATGACAGCAAGCACATGCGCACGTTAGTGCGAACAATCGTCAATTCACTCGGCATTCTTGAAGTTTATGAGGCTGAAAATGGTGAACAAGCCTATAAAGTTCTCGAGGACTTTCCCGTAGATATTATCATCGTAGATTGGAATATGTCGCCCATGGACGGCATTGAATTTACCAGACAAGTCCGCACGAGCGATGATAGTCCGAATGCCTATGTTCCGATCATCATGTTGACGGGACACACGCAAATGAAGCGGGTCGAAATCGCACGAGATGCAGGCGTAAATGAATTTTTAGCAAAGCCGGTATCGGCAAAAAAGATATACCAGCGGATCCATGAAATCTTGGAAAAGCCGCGCCAATATATCCGGACGCCAAATTATTTTGGGCCCAATCGCCGGCGGAAGAATGATCCTGAATATAGAGGTGAAGAACGGCGGAAGCAGTCAGGTCGATAAGCCGTTAGGCTAGGTTAGATAGACCAAGCGCCGCGTGTATTCAGAACATCTTTGCCTTTAAGAGCTTCGCCATTTCCAATCGAAAATGCCTTGTGATCTGTCAGCAGAACAATCGCACCGGCTTCGGCAACGGCTTCATCGAAAGGCATAAGGCGCGTATCTGCAAGTGCCGCCAAAGATTTTGGTAATACTTCGGTATGAGGCTCAACAACGATGATTGGATTGTCGACGAGATTGCGTAATTCCGTCACGACGTGAATGGATGGGCTTTCTCGAAGGTCATCGATATCCGCTTTATAGCTCAATCCCAGGCACGCAATCGGTGCACCGTTTTTTACGGATGTCAAAGATGCGATCTGTTTTGCAATCACTGCAGGTCGCCCATCGTTAACGTGCCGTGCCGTTTGAATAAGAGGGGTGCGCTCTGGGGCGGTTGCTGCGATGAACCAAGGGTCCACAGCAATACAATGCCCGCCAACACCTGGGCCAGGGCTCAGAATATTTACCCGCGGATGATGGTTTGCGAGGCGAACGACATCACGAACATTAATGCCGAGCGGGTCAGCAACGTTTGCCAGTTCGTTTGCAAAGGCAATATTCACGTCCCTGTAGGCGTTCTCAGCGAGTTTTACGAGTTCTGCTGTTGGTGCCGTGGTCAGGTGCATCTCGCCTTCAACAACGACGGCATAAAGTGAGGCTGTACGCTCGGCGCAATCATCACCAAGTCCACCAATCACCCGGTCGTTGTTGACCAGCTCTAAAAGTACGCGCCCTGGCAACACGCGCTCTGGGCTATGCGCAATGCAGATATCATGCGCTGCTGTTGGATTGCTGAGCTCAGGCATTTTAAGGTCAGGTCGATCTGCTGCGAGCCACGAGGCAACTTGTTGTGTCGCCCCTATAGGTACCGTTGACTCAACGACAACCAAATCTCCCTTTTTAAGAACGGGAGCGATCGCATGGGTTGCGGCTTCAAGGTAGGATAAATCAGGTTTATGATTCTCATCGAATGGTGTCGGCACAGCGATAATAAATGCATCAGCTTCGACGGAGTCTATGCGTGCAGATAACTGACCTTTAGAAACAGCACCATGAACCACCATATCAAGATCGGTCTCAATGATATGAGGTTGCCCTGCGTTAATGCTGGCAACAGTCTTTGGGTTCACGTCGACGCCGGTGACACGGATGCCACGGCTCGCCAGTACCGCTGCAGTGGGCAGGCCAACATAGCCTAAACCGACAACACACACATGATCATACACCATATTTTAGAACCTCCGTCGCAATGCGATGTGCCGCGTTGCCATC
Source organism: Rhodospirillaceae bacterium UBA4468 (assembly GCA_002389385.1). GTDB lineage: Bacteria > Pseudomonadota > Alphaproteobacteria > Rhodospirillales > Casp-alpha2 > UBA4479. The sequence continues at coordinate 9,997 of DGOK01000012.1, forward strand.
TCCATAAGGATTGTGTGCCCGGCTCATGCTTTCATAAACACTTCGATCATCGAGCAAAGCTGTTGTTTCACTGACGATACGTGCCCGGTCTGCGCCAACAAGTTTGACAGTACCTGCATCGACGGCTTCAGGGCGCTCTGTCACATCGCGCATGACGAGAACCGGTTTCCCTAATGAAGGTGCTTCTTCCTGAATGCCGCCAGAGTCTGTGATGACAATGTCGGCGGCCATCATCAAATGCACGAACCTCGGATAATCGAGTGGTCCGATGAGATGAACATTCGGCGTTTGGCCCAAAATTTCCATCACAGGCTTTTGTACATTTGGATTCAAATGCACGGGGTAGACAATTTCGATATCATCCCGCGTGGCAAGATCTGCGATGGCGTGGCAGATCTGATCGAACCCATCGCCAAAATTTTCCCGTCGATGCCCGGTTACGAGAATCATGCGGCGGTCATCGGAGAGCGTTGGGATATCGTTCTGGATCAATTGGCGGAATGCCTGATCCGTATCCAATTTATCTCGCGTCATATACAGCGCATCGATCACTGTATTCCCCGTAACATGTATGGATGTAGGATCGGTTCCGGCGCTAAGCAAGTTGCTTTTGGCACCTTCGGTGGGTGCAAAATGAAGCGTTGAAATACTGTCGGTGAGACGCCGGTACACTTCTTCTGGGAACGGGGCGTAAATGTCGCCGGTCCGAAGTCCGGCTTCAACATGGCCAACTGGAATACGTTGATAGAATGCAGCTAGGGCCGCAGCGAAGGTTGTTGTCGTATCGCCGTGAACAAGAACCATATCTGGCTTTTCAGCGTTGAGCGCTTTTGTCACGCCGTCGATCACGGCTGATGTTAAGCCCGGCAACGTTTGGTTCGGCCGCATCAAGTTTAAATCGACATCTGGCGTGATATCAAAAAGGTCCAGCACCTGGTCCAGCATGTCACGATGTTGAGCTGTGACACATACCCTTGCATCCGCGCCTTGTTCGCGGAGCGCCAATAGCACAGGGGCCATTTTGATCGCTTCGGGTCGGGTGCCAAAGATTGAAAGGACGCGCACGCTCTGCCTCACTCGCTTAACGCTAATACTAAAGCTCAAAGTATTGAGATAAAGCGTGTGAAGAGGCATGGCAAGTTTGCCTTTTGTCCGGCGGGGACTTCACATAAGCTCGACACTGATCAAATTAGTATTTCCAGGAGTACAGATGACAGGTTTTTCGCGCCAGCTCTTAGTAGGTGCCTTAATTGCGCCCTTCGCTCTGACTTCGTGCGCAGGTGTATCGACAGATGCCCATGCGGATCTTGTTGCGCATCAAGCCATCTATAAAATGGAATTGTCTGCTTCTAGTACGACGTCGCGTTTCAACGGACTTCGCGGCGCAGCGGTCTCGCAAATTGAGCGCACCTGCGAAGGTTGGGTTGTCAGCGAGCAAGTCGTTATGACAATGCTTACTGTTGCCGGCGGTGCCATTGAGCGCGAGATGAATTTTAAGGCGCGCGAGAGTTTTGATGGTCAGGCTTATTTCTTCGAGAGCAATGCCAAGACCAACGGGCAACCCGAACAGTATAGTGGGAGTGCGCGTCGCACAGATAATGCGAATGCTGAAGCTGAGTTTGTGACACCGAAACCCTTTGAAATGCCGTTGCCTAAGGGGACATTGTTTTATGTCGGACTGACGGAATGGTTGATTGATCTTGTTAAATCAGGCGCGCGTACCGGCCAAACAATCTCTTTTGATGGCACCGACGATGAAGGGGCCCAAAAAGTATCTGCATTCATTTTGCCAGATAGTATTGGCGGTGAGGGCCTGAATGGCGACCCTAAATTGTTGGACGCAAAGGCCTGGAAAGTCCGACTGGCTTTCTTCGAGACTGATGAGCAAGTCTCAGAACCAGACTTCGAAATCGCGCTGAGATTACTCGAAAATGGCATCGTGACACATTATGAACTCATCTTTGATGACCTCATTGTCGATCAAACACTTGAAGACGTTTTACCCGCAAAAGATGAACGCTGCGGTTGATCGACATCTGGGTTGTGCCAAGGCATTGAAATCGTTAGATTCTATCTAGGTTTCATCGTTGAGGAAGACGTCGTCAATGAGGAATAGTTTTCGTACCGTGCGGACCACCAGCTGGATTGGTGTGTTTGCGGTCCTCACTCTTATGCTTTTTAGTACTACGTCCTTTGCTGAGGACCGTGGATTTCTGGGCATGCAAGTCCAAGGAAACTCGGTGTGGATCGCTGCTGCCCTAGGTCTTCCATCGACGGCAGGCGTTTTGGTCCGTGATGTGAGTGTTTACGGGCCTGCATCGCGCGCGGGTATTTCCCGAGGCGATATCATCACGAACGTCCATGGCACGAATATCGATACTTTTGAACGTTTGCTTCAAGTTGCCGGTAAATTAAAACCGGGCGATGACGTCGTGTTTGAAGTCTTGCGACTTGGGAAAAAGCTTTCCTTCAATATGAAGCTAACAGACTGGCCAGATGGATGGTCTGTAAACGCATCAACTTTCGCCGCACAACCTGATATTGGCATCACGTTTGCCGCGTTGACGCCCAAAATGCGTAAGCATTTGAATGTACGCTGGGGCACCATCGGTATTGCAGTTTCGGTTTCGAGTGAGGGTTTCGCAGGATTTACGTCTTTGCGCCGGGGAGACGTTGTGACACAGATCAATCAGGTCCCAGTTTGGGATCCTAAGCAATTTTTCGATGCGTATTCTGATGCGAAAAAAGCCGGCAAGGACGCATTGTTATTGCTGGTTGAGCGGTCGGATGGGTTGAAATACGTGATTCAGCCGATTGTCTATCCTGATGCGGGCCAGCAAGACCCCGGATTTAAACTTCCGGGTATGCAACAAGGCGGCTAATACGTTTTATTTCTCACGCGCTGATTTAATCAAACCTTCTAACGTTGCCGCGTCAACAGCGCCTGGCACCAATGTTTGATTAACGACGAAAGCTGGCGTGCCACGAATATTCAGCGCCTCAGCCAGCGCCATTGTGTTAGCTAATTCATCATTGACCCGAGGGTCTTCCATATTCTTTTTGACCAATTCAGGATCGAGACCGATTGATTCTGCGATTTCAAGAACGCGCGCTTCATTCAAGTTACCACGTGAGCGCATCAGGGCATCATTAAACGGTATATACTTTTCTTTTGAATTAAAGAATACGCCCAACGCGGCCCGCGATGCTGCAATCGATTCTGGGCCTAAGATTGGAAACTCTTTGTAGACGAGACGCACGTTGCCATCATCTTTGACAGTATCGATGACCGTATCATGCACACGCTTACAGTAACCGCATCGATAATCAAAGAACTCAACAATAGTCACATCACCGTTTAAGTTGCCGCTAACGGGCGACGTTGGTGCGTTCTCCAATTGATCACGCATGCTCACCAGCTGGCGCTGACGCTCTGCTTCTGCATTCGCTTCTTCCGCCACTTGATGGGCGCGTACGGCATCGAGAATAACCTGTGGGTTAGACATGATGTAGTCATGCACCAACTTTTCAATCTCAGATGTTTTCGCTGTGGAAAACGGTTTTTCGGCCGCAGTTACATCAGTAATTGATGTCATGGTCAGTGCTGCTGAAACGCTAGCTGCGAAGAAGAGTGACTTAAGGCGATAAGACATTATCAGCTTTCAATTGTTTCGATTAGGTTGCCCAATGATGCGTGAGAGTGACGCGTAGGGCAAGTATTTGGGCTTGAATGCTGCGCATACTCACGCGGATGTGATTTTCGCTGTATTGTTAACGCTGAAGTCTAAGTGTCGCGATCCCCATGGATGAGGTCTGTGAACTGGGTTTGACGGCAATTCCGATGTATTTGATCTCGATTTTAGCAGGGTCGTCGCGTTGCCAGACTTGTCGGTGAATAAGAGATAAATCGACCGTATCGACCCACCAGCGGCCACCTTGCTCTGGTCCGCCACGTGCTATGTATTCAGCGGCTTCAGGCCGATCTTCGGCGGTTCGGAGTTTAATGATATTGCCGCGCCCAAGCGCAGTGCCATTCCAAATGATTGTGATAATGCGATCGACAACATCTTCATCGCGCCCCCCGATTTGCCACCAAGGCCTTCTCAATTCCTCATCACGGTTGACGAGACCAACAATGATACGAACCGGATGGGGGCCTGATTTCGGCGGTGCGACATGCCAGGCCCAACTCAGGTAGGGCGTTGCCAGCATTGATGCATTAACACGTCGTGCCAGCGCAAAAGATTGCTTCTCAGCGGTTATATTGAGGGCAGGTATTCGGTCTAGGGTCGAAATACGTAATGCGGATGCAGAGGGGCTGCCAGATAAGACCCAGTCGTCGGGGATGTGATCATTGTTCAAGGCAGTTGAGAATGCTCTGTCGGGGCCTAACACATCTAAAGTGCCACCAAGCGGTGATGCGCTTCTTGGGGGCGCGCAGGCGCTCAAAAAACCAATAACCAATAGTGTTAAAACGCAAATACGCGCTATATGATCTGCGGACTGCATCTTTATTTCTCGCGGTTTTTGATCGCGAGTAAAAGATCTTCTGCTTGCAACCATTCAGGGGACCCACGTGGGAAAATTTCTGCGGCGCGACCCGCATGGAACCGAACTTCAGGTTCCCGCCGTCTTAGGAGTGCTTCTTCAGCAAGTGCAAGTGAACTGCGACCGATATCGCCAAGCTTGCCATAAGCGATGCCCAGATGACGCCAGGCGCTAGCTGAGGATGGATCACGTGACAGGCCAAATTTTAGTTGGGTGACAGCCTCGGTATAATCTTCGGTCCGATGGCTTTCTATCAGAATACGACCATATTCGGTCCGAAGGAGGGGTTCTTCGGATAAAAGTTCAACGGCGCGGCGGAAGGGTGGTAAGGCGTCATCTATGCGCCCGTTTTCAAACAGGATCTGAGCCTTCAGCTCAAGAAAATATGGATCATCTGGTAATGTTGACAGTAAGGCATCTAATTCGGCGAGGGCCTTATCCGTTTCAGGAATACGAGAGTACGCAAATGCCCGTGCGTATCTTGCCGGGATTGATGTGTCCGTGATGGGGTATTCACGCAGTGTGAGCGTTGGATTCATAAAGTAACCAAACAGTTTTGCCTTCGCTCTTTCGAGGGCCATTATGATTTCTGGGTCGGTTTTCGCATCGCTAAAGGGCGAACGTTCAATATGTCCACGAATGGTTTGAATACGATCACTCGATAGGGGGTGCGTCCGTGCATATGGGTCTTGGGACGCTGAAATGAGAAGTTCCTGCCCTTCAAGAACTTCCATAAACGAAAGTAATCCTTTTGCTGATTGCTTTGTTGAATCAAGTAATGTCAGTGCCGCTTGATCGGCTGATGACTCCTGACTCCGCGTGAATGATAGAAAATTCCTCAAGGCAGCTTGATTACCGCCAGCGATAACAGCGCCTGCAATATCACCACGTCCAGATCCAATTGCCGCTGCCGCACCAATAATTGTGGCGATTAGTGCCGTTGCTGAGCTAATATCTGCCGCTTTTCCAAAGCGGGCCAAGTGTCCACCTGCGATGTGGCCTGTTTCGTGAGCGATGACGCCAATGACCTGGCCGGGCGTATCGGCTCTCATGATCAAACCTGTATTGATGAACATGCGTTGCCCATCGGCAACAAATGCGTTGAGATTGTTGTCATTAACCAGATGAATTGAGACAGACGCAGGATTCAAGCCTGCTACTGTGAATAGTGGCGTTGACATGCGACGGATGGTATCTTCAATTTCCGCATCTCGGATAAGAGATAAACCCTGGGCACGCGCAGGCGCAGTGACCGCCGTAGAAAGTATGACGACCATGAGAATTCGAAATAAAAATCTAATATCGGGCAAGTATACATTCCTTAAAGGCATTGTAGAACTTAGTCGTCGCTCTGTTGTGCGTCAAATTACTGTCGCATCATGTTGTGTCTTATTTACGGCATCTTGTTTTGGTGTTTCTGATGAGGATTTCACTTCGCGCAAGGGGACCATTGGTTATGTGGCCGGTGCCCTCGGTGTGATCTCTGTCGAAGAGCCGCAGGCTGCTTTGGTTGCTCGTGCTATCTTATCCGCAGGTGGTAACGCTGCTGATGCAGCGGTGGCGATAGGCCTGACGCTCAGTGTTACAATGCCATCATCGGCAAGTCTGGCTGGTGGCGGCGTATGTATTGTTCGTGACGCGCGCGAAGAAGCGCCGAAAGTGATTGATTTCCTGCCGCGGGCACCGCGGATGAGTGCTTCAGGGACATCGCGCCCGAACGCTGTTCCTGCAAATCCGCGCGGCTTGTTTCTTCTGCATTCTAAATATGGAGAACTGAAATGGGAACTCGTTGTCTCACCTGCTGAAAATTTAGCGCGATTTGGTCATAATGTGTCTCGCGCTTTTGCAACAACGCTTGCGCCGGTTTCGTCTGCGCTTATTCAAGACCCTGTGAGTGCACGTGTTTTCGTGCGTAAAGATGGTGGTGTTATTTCTGAAGGAGATCTTCTCAAGCAGCAAAATTTGGCTGCGACACTTGGTAGGTTTCGTTCTAAAGGTGTTGGTGACTTCTATGCAGGCAAAGACGCGCATACTTTTGTTGAAGCCGTTGAGGCTGTTGGTGGATCCTTAACGATTGAGGATATGCGCAATTTTCGTCCAGTATTCCGTGATACAATTTCGTTCCCTTGGGAACGTAATACTGTATGGCATTTTGCAGGTCCACCGGCCGCAGGTGGTGCTGTTGCCGCTGAAATGATGTCTATTTTGATGGATGATGAGTTGTTCGAAGATGCTGATCCTGCACTCCGGGAACATTTGATTGCCGAAGCAGCGAAGCGCGCATTCGCAACGCGGATGACAAGTATGCAAGCAGATGGAAATTACAGCACTGATCCGTCAGCCGTCTTGAGTAAAGCCGCGATCGAGCGTGCGATTGATAGTATCGATGATAATCAGGCAACGCCGTTTAGAAATCTTGTTTCGTCGCCAGTTGATTGGCCTGAAACGCCATCAGCTGTCGGGTTCTCTGTGATGGATGCCAAGGGTGGCGCTGTTGCGTGTACGCTGACCATGAATAATGCGTTCGGGACAGGCAGGATGGCCGAAGGGTACGGCATGATCTTGGCGGCTGCACCAGACCAGCGTGGTCGGACGTATACGCCGTTAGGGCCAGCGCTTTTGACCAGTGAATTCAATAACAAGGCTTATATGGCAGCGGCAAGTTCTGGTGGTGTTACAGCACCGACCGCGTTAGTGAACGTGATCGCCCGTGCCGGTGCCGGGCCGCAGGACCTCCGTGATGCGATGCGCGCCCCTCGGACGCATTATGCCGGCGTGCCGGATAAGGTTTTTGTTGAACCTGATACGCCCAAAGATGTCATCGATGAACTCCGCAAACGTGGACACGATGTTGTTTTGACCAAATCGATTGGCAGAGTAACGGCAGTCTATTGCCCAACAGGCGTACCCAACAAAAAGAATATTTCCTGTTTAAGTGCCTCAGACCCTCGTGGTCACGGCATCGCGCTGGGTGGTAACTAGAAAAATGTCGTTGAAAGTTGCCAAGCGCGGGGCGGTTCCGCCATTTATTGTCATGGACGTCATGCGCGCTGCGAACGAGCTTGAGGCACAGGGCAACAATATTATCCATATGGAAGTCGGTCAGCCGGGATCAGGCGCGCCCAGCGGTGTGGTTGAAGCCGCTGCACATGCGGTGCGCACCGAGCGTCTTGGATATACGGATGCATTTGGATTGCCAACACTCAGGTCAGCCATCGCAAAGCACTACAAAGATACATATGAAATTGACGTGCCAGTTGACCGGATTGCCGTGACAACGGGCTCTAGCGGCGCATTTGTCTTGAGCTTTCTTGCGGCATTTGATGAAGGCGATAAGGTCGCCCTCGCAGCCCCAGGGTATCCGGCGTATCGAAATATCTTAACTGCGCTGGGTATCGACGTGATTGAGATACATGTAGGGCCTGAGACAAATTTTCAACCAACATCTGAGTTATTGTCACAGCTAGACGTGTCTCTTAACGGGCTTATTATCGCAAGTCCTTCAAATCCGACAGGGACCATGATTGATGCTGATGGGCTTTCAGACATTTATGATTACTGCCACGCGCAGAATATTAGATTGATCTCAGACGAAATTTATCACGGTATCACCTATGACGAAGCTGCCGAGAGTGTGCTGAAGTTTGGCGATGATGCCGTTGTGATCAATAGTTTCTCTAAGTATTTCTCGATGACGGGGTGGCGGTTGGGCTGGATGATCTTGCCGTCTGATCTTATTCGCCCCGTGGAATGTCTCGCGCAAAACTTGTTTATCTCACCACCTGCCATCTCGCAGCACGCCGGGGTTGTCGTGTTTGAATGTCATGACGAGTTGCAGGGTAACCTGGAAAAGTATGCCGAGAACCGGGCCCTCTTGCTGCAAGAATTACCAAAGGCGGGGTTTGATAAACTGGCTTCTGCTGATGGTGGTTTTTATATCTATGCGGATGTGTCCGAGTTGACCAACGATAGTGCGGCTTTCTGCAAAGCAATGTTGACAGAAACAGGCGTGGCGGCAACGCCGGGCGCTGATTTCGATCCAGATCGAGGGCACTTATTCGTGCGATTTTCGTTTGCCCGCGATCACGCAGATATGGTTGAAGCGGCAAAGCGCCTTGTTGCATGGCGCAATAAATAAGGCGGCATCGCCCGAAAGCCATGCCGCCTTATAATTTAAATATAGCGGGTTAACCGTTAGTCGCGACGCCACCAGCCTCGCTTGGTTTTCTTCTCTTTGTCATTAACTTGTGCAACATCAATCACCGTTGTCTTTGCCGTCGGGGACGGTGTTGTATCGACGGGTGCCGGAGGCGTGACTTTGATAGGTGCGCTTGATGCGTCAACGGTTACCGTTTCAGTGGTCGTTTTGCTTTTGCCATTACCGCGTCGTGCTCGTGGCTTTGGCTTTTCTTTAACAGGTGCCTCAGCTTCGGCTTCAACTTTCTCGACATTCTCAGAAGCTGGTGCGTCCGTTGTGTCTTCTGTAGTTTCAACTTTTTTGCTGCGACGAACACGTGGGCGACGCTTTGGCTTTTCTTTAGGTGTCTCACCAGCATCGTCTGTTGCTGCGGGTTCAGATGGTGCGGCCTCAGATACATCTGCCTTTACAGGTGCGCTGTCTTTGCTTGTCGCATCATCATTTGTATTGGCAGCAACCGGTGCGCTGTCATTGCCTTCGTTACCGTTTTCGGCAGTACCAGCATTGTCAGCAGACTGTTCATTGTTTTCTTCGTTATTGTTCTCGTTCGCATTACGATTTCTGTTACGACCGGCACGACGACCACGGCGACGACGGCGCGGACGCTTAGGTCCATCTTCACCATCAGCATCTCCGTCCGCTTGTTGCTTGTTCTCTTCGTTATTGCTTGTATCAGATGGCTCTGCGGCAGTATCTGTAGTGTCATTTGACTGTGCGTCTGACTGTGTATCTGACTGAGCATCCTGCTGCTGGTCCGTTTGATCTTCGCCACCTTTACCACGCCGACGACGACGTCTTGGGCGACGCTTGCGTCCACCATCTTCATTGTCGTTACTGTCGTTTGACGACGCATCCTGCGTTTCAGCAGCTGCACCGTCAGACTTGATACGATCCATGCGATAATCGGGTGGGATCAACGTGTCATCGTTCAAGAGGAAGACTTTAACGTCGAAGTCCGCTTCGATCTTCGTCAACAGATCGCGCTTTTGGTTCAAGATATACAGGGCAACTTCAGTCGGGACATGCATCGTGATTTCGTTATTACGCTTGCGCATCGCTTCTTCTTCTATGACCCGTAAAATCTGAAGTGCTGTCGTATCAGCAGAACGGCGAATGCCGGTGCCAACGCAATGTGGGCACGGCTCAGAATGAATTTCTTGTAAGCTTGGACGCAGGCGCTGACGCGACATTTCCAAAAGACCAAACGGCGAAATGCGACCAATCTGAATGCGTGCACGGTCTTTACGCATGGCATCCTTGAGGGCGCGTTCAACCTTATTCTGATTACGATTGTTCTCCATATCGATGAAGTCGATCACAATCAAACCTGCAAGGTCGCGCAAGCGAAGTTGACGTGCAACTTCATCGGCGGCTTCAAGGTTGGTCTTGTAAGCGGTCTCTTCGATGTTGCGCTCGCGGGTTGATTTCCCCGAGTTTACGTCGACAGCAACCAACGCTTCGGTTGAGTTGATGACAATGTAGCCACCAGACTTAAGCGTTACTTCTGGATAATGCATGCTGTCGATCTGGCTTTCGACCTGATAGCGCTGCAACAGTGGAATGTTTTCTTCCTTATAAGGCTGCACACGCTTGGCATGGCTTGGCATCATAAGTTTCATAAAGTCCTTGGCGACGCGGTAACCCTCTTCGCCGTGGATAACGACCTCTTCGATATCCTTAGTATAGATATCTCGGATCGATCGTTTTATGAGATTGCCTTCCTCGTGAATGAGGGAGGGGGCGATAGATTCCAGGGTTTTCTGGCGAATCTGTTCCCAAAGCCGGATCAGATACTCATAATCGCGTTTAATCTCAGCCTTGGTGCGTTTATCACCCGCCGTGCGGACAATAACGGCCATGCCATCGGGAATACTGAGGTCGGCAAGAATTGATTTCAGGCGCTTGCGGTCCTGGCCAGATGCAATCTTTCTGGAAATGCCGCCACCGCGCGCGGTGTTTGGCATCAAGACACAGTAACGACCCGCCAGCGACAGGTATGTCGTCAGCGCAGCGCCTTTATTGCCGCGCTCTTCCTTGACCACTTGGATCAATAGGATTTGGCGACGTTTGATAACTTCCTGGATTTTATACCGACGACGGTCAACAACCGGACGACGCACACTTTCTGCATCATCAATGGCGTCTTCGCCGCCACCAACTTCTTCGACAGCAACGTCACCATTGTGGCTTTCGTCTGCTTCTTCTGCTTCTTTAGCAGCAAGCTGGGCGTCTTCCTCTTCGGCGATCAGTGCTTCGCGGTCAGCAACGGGGATTTGGTAGTAGTCAGGATGAATTTCGCTAAATGCCAGGAAACCATGTCGATTTCCACCGTATTCCACGAAGGCAGCCTGCAAAGACGGCTCAACACGGGTTACTTTAGCGAGATAGACGTTTCCTTTAAGTTGGCGGCGAGATTCTACTTCGACGTCAAAATCTTCAACTTGATTTCCTGATAGCACAACCACCCTGGTCTCTTCCGGGTGGGAGGCATCTATTAACATGCGTTTGGTAGCCATTGAAATTAAAACTCCGCAGCACATCTGAGCCGGATGATCGACATTGTCGGATCAAGGGTAAAGGTTCAGCGTGCCAATAGGTGTGGTAAAAACCGGCGGCGCCTCGGGATTCGGCAACAGTGAGGGACACAGCACCAATTGGCGTCTGTATATCAGCAGTGGCGATCTTTCGGGCGGCTTGCACCGGCATGTGAAAAAACCTCTAATTCGGTGGTGTCGGGGTAACCCCGGCACACGCAGACAATTGCCGATAAAGGCGCACAGCGCCGCGACAAGGGTCTATAATCTGGATTGTATGAAACAATCTGCGTTAACATAACCGTAGGATTTAAATTCCACAATGTCATAATGAGATCGATGCACGCCCCGAGAGTGCTTGTCTGAGGTCGTATTGAAGCCCTATAAGGGCAAAATATAGTAATTTTGTGAACCGGTGCACACAAATTATGGTTAGCGGTAACCTGCGAATTTTATTTTTGGTGATGGCGATGCTCGCGTTTGCGACCCCTCAGGGATTCGCAGCAGACGCAGAGGTCACCGATATTCGCGTGGGCAAACAAGGTTTGTCGACACGCATCGTCATTGATCTAGACCGCCCGATTGCGGCAAAAATGTTCACCTTGGCCGGTCCTGCCCGACTTGTGATTGATCTGCCCGAAGTTGGTTGGCGACTGCCGCCGCGCCCGTTGCCTGCCAACGTGGGTGTGCTTGCCAGATTGCGGTATGGGCTGTTTCAGCCTGGTAACTCCCGAATCGTCGTCGATCTTAATCAGCCATCACGGGTACACGATGCCATCGCATTGCCGGGCGCGGGGGGGCGGCCAGACAGGCTGGTCATCGATATGGCCCGCGCGACAGGCAAAGCCTTCCTGGAAAGCGTCGCTGGCCCACCTTTGGTCGTGCGCGGCAGCGAAACCCGCATTGTGAGTGCTGAGCCTGCGCCACAGAAACCCGCCGTGCGCACAGCACCGCCGAAATCGACGATTGCAGTGCCTAAAAAGCCAACACTACCAAAAACCGCTGCGCCAAAAATTGCCGTGCCACAAATAGCACAGACCAGTATTCAAAAGGGCTTTGCGGGACAGTCCAAGCTAGCATCTCTCAGGGTGCCCAAGAAACCACCCCTTCTGGGCACGGTTAAAAAGCGCATTATTGTGATTGATCCAGGCCACGGTGGCGTTGATCCGGGGGCCATTGGCGTATCGGGTATCTACGAGAAACACCTGACATTGGCGGCGGCAAAGGCGCTTAAGGGATATCTCGAGGAAACGGGCCGCTTCAAAGTCTACCTGACCCGAGACCGCGATATTTTCATCCGCTTGCGAGGCCGCATCGAAAAGGCGCGTGAGCGGAAGGCCGATCTGTTTATCTCGCTACACGCCGACACGATCCGAAATCAAAAAGTCCGCGGCTTATCACTTTATACGCTGTCCGAACGGGCATCGGACAAAGAAGCCGGCGCGCTTGCCGAACGCGAGAACAAGGCTGATCTGATCGCCGGGATCGACCTGACCAACGAAAGTGTAGAGGTCACGAACATCCTGATTGATCTGGCACAGCGCGAAACCATGAACCAGTCGGCGAAACTGGCGGCGTTGCTGGTTGATGAGCTGAAATCACGCGTAAAAATCCTCCGCAACCCACACCGGTTCGCGGGCTTTGCCGTCCTCAAGGCTCCTGATATTCCGTCGGTGCTGATCGAGCTCGGGTTCATATCCAACAAAGACGACGAACGCGCGCTCCGCTCCAAATCCCACCGCCGCAAACTCGCCCAATCAATTGCCGGTGCTGTGGATCGATATTTTGAAAAAATTGAGTCTGCAAGCCGGCCTTAAGGTCCGCCATCCTGCGCATGTAGGGCTCAATCTTTCTCGCTACGTTCCTGGACCCCGGCCTTCGCCGGGGTGACGATTTTATAATTTTATATCCTATAAGTCACACGCGTCATTCCGGCGTAGACCGGAATCCAGAGCTATAAATGAAGCTGGGAAATTTGCTATGAAGGCTGCACCAATTATACGAACGTCCGGTTTTCGCCTAGGCAGGCTGTCCTGACAGTGTTTCCCTTAAATCATTCCTACAAACTGTAACGCAGAAGCTGTTGCGTGGTTGCCTTACGGTTGTCACAATCGGCTGCTAAGGGCTGTTTGTTGGATGTTTATATGTGACAATAACGGCCTTGTTTCCAATTTGAGCGGTGCAACTAGATACCCATGAAGTTTTTTCTGCGCGTCACACTGATTTCGGTTTTTCTTCTTATCCTCGCAGCGGGTGCTGTGGGCGGGGGAACGCTGTGGATTTTGCATTCTTTTGGGCGGGATTTGGCGGACTATCGACAGCTGGCGACGTATGATCCGCAGGTGATGACCCGGGTTCACGCGGGTGACGGGCGATTGCTTGCCGAGTTCGCCATTGAGAAACGCGCTTTTGTGCCGATCGAAGCCATGCCGCGGCGGATCATTGATGCGTTCCTGTCTGCTGAGGACAAGTCGTTCTATACCCATTCAGGGATTGATTTCACCGGCGTTGCGCGGGCTGTTGTCAAGAACGTGCAGAACCTCGCCAGTGGCCGTCGTCTGGTTGGCGCATCGACGATTACCCAGCAGGTCGCAAAGAACTTCCTTTTGACCAATGAAGTCTCGTTTGACCGCAAGATCAAGGAAGCCATCCTTGCTGTACGTATCGAACGCGCGTTCACCAAGGACCGAATTTTAGAACTTTATCTCAACGAAATTTATCTGGGCTATGGATCGTACGGGGTCGCGGCTGCGGCGCTGAACTATTTCAACAAATCTTTGATTGAGCTGGATATCTCCGAAGCCGCTTTCCTGGCCGCACTGCCCAAGGCACCGAACAATTATAATCCTGTGACCAAACGTGCCGCCGCAAAAGGTCGCCGTAACTGGGTCATTGGGCGGTTGTTAGAAGATGGCCGGATCACACCCACCGAAGCAACCTCAGCGAGCAATCAGCCTTTGATGATTGCGGACCGTCAGGACACGGAATTTGTTCAGGCTGAATACTTCACTGAAGAAGTCCGGCGCGAGCTTGTTGCCCGCTTTGGTGAAGATCAGCTTTACGAGGGTGGTTTGTCTGTGCGTACGACCCTCGACCCAAGGATGCAAGCGGCTGCCAGAACGACGCTTCGGCGTGGTCTCGAGGCGTATGATCGCCGTCATGGCTACCGAGGGCCGGTTGGGACGATCCCTGCAGGGCAACGGATCGACACGCCTTTGGATTGGCGGACGTATCTGGGCTCAATTGCGGGGCCCAAGGGCATGGGCGAGAAGCAACTGGCAATTGTGATTGGCGTCGATGATGCCAAAGGTTTCGCCAGCATCGGTGTCGAAGATGGCATTCTTGGCATGATCCCGCTGGACGAGCTGAAATGGGCGCGTATCCCGCTTGAGAAGCGTAAGCGCGGACCAGCGATCAAAAAACCATCCGACGTTCTTAAAGCTGGCGACGTCATTATTGTTGAGCCATTGGTCTTAACCGAAGAGCAAATCAAAGCTGCGTCATCGGACACATTACAATTTAGCCTGCAGCAAATTCCTGATGTCGATGGGGGCATCGTTGCCATGGACCCGCATACGGGCCGCGTTCTCGCAATGGCTGGCGGATATGCCTATGAGCGGTCTCAGTTTAACCGGGTTACGCAGGCGAACCGGCAACCGGGTTCAGCCTTTAAGCCGTTTGTATATTTAGCAGGTCTGGATCAAGGCTATACGCCTGCGACACGGATTTTGGATGCGCCGTTTGTGATTGATCAGGGTCCTGGGTTGCCAAAATGGCGTCCGGCAAACTATGGCCGCAAGTTCTATGGGGCATCGACGATGCGTCTGGGGATAGAGAAATCCCGGAACCTGATGACGGTGCGTCTGGCACAGACATTGGGGATGGAACGTATCGCCGAGTATGCGGCACGATTTGTTATTAATGATCATTTGCCGCAAACATTGGCGATGTCGCTGGGTGCGGGTGAGACCACGCTGATCCGTTTGACCACGGCGTATGCGATGTTGGTGAACGGCGGCAAACAAGTGACGCCAACTTTGATCGACCGTATCCAAGACCGTTTGGGCCGGTCCGTTTATCGCCACGACAAACGAGCGTGTGATGATTGTCGTGCTGATGGATGGCATGAACAACGGGTGCCTCATATTCCTGATACGCGAAAACAGATGACCGATCCTGCCAGTGCATATCAGGTTGTGAGCATGTTGCAGGGTGTGGTTGAACGCGGCACAGGACGCCGGGTTTCAGAAGTCGGGAAGCCGCTTGCCGGGAAAACGGGCACAACAAACGAAGAGCGTGATACCTGGTTTATGGGCTTCTCGCCGGACTTGGCCGTTGGCGTTTTCGTTGGGTATGACGATCCTATTCCATTGGGCCGACGAGAAACGGGATCATCCGTCGCTGCACCAATCTTCAGGGACTTCATGAAGGAAGCGCTTGCGGGCCAGCCTGCAATTCCGTTTCGCATACCCCCTGATATTCGCCTTGTGCGGGTCAATGCGCGCACAGGTCTTCCGGCGCGCTCAGGTGATCGCAGTGTGATCCTTGAAGCGTTTAAGGAAGGCTCGGGGCCTGGAGAAGAAAACTCTGTGATTGAAGGGCAGGGGTGGAGCGGTGCGACGACAGACCCAAGCCTTTCGGGCGCACCATCAACCGGTACGGGCGGCCTTTATTAACGCTTTTGCCCTACGTCATTGGCACGATAATCCATTTTGAACTTTCAGATGTACTGAAACTTGCCAAAGTTTCGATGCAGGACTTGAGACTGTGGCGTGACAGCGTTACATAGTTGCACGCTTTATTCGAAGGGAACGCCAGCATGCGCGCTGAACTACAATCAATGGCCGACGAGATCAAGCAGTCCGCAGGACTGCTAAGGAGGCATCTTTGACTACGATCAAGCGGTTCTCCGGTTTCAGGAATTAAACTCCCTCGCTGAAAGTCCCTATCTTTGGGATGACCCAGAAAAAGCACAAGCCTTGATGCGGGAACGTACCAAGCTCGAAGTTGGTATCAAAGAGGTCGATGACCTGTTTGGCGATCTTCAAGACAACACCGATCTCATCGAACTCGCAGAAGCTGAAGATGACGCTGATGTTATGGCTGAGGCTGACGAAGCCATGGCCGAGCTTTTGGTTCGAGCTCAGAAGGCACAATTGAAAACATTGCTATCGGGTGAAGCCGACGCCAACGATTGTTATATCCAGGTGCAAGCGGGTGCAGGCGGCACTGAGGCGCAGGATTGGGCTGAGATGTTGCTTCGGATGTATTCGCGCTGGGCTGATAAACGCGGATATACTGTCGAGTGGCTTGAAGAAAGTCCCGGCGAAGAAGCGGGCATCAAATCGGCAACACTGAAGTTTAGCGGCGAAAATGCATACGGTTGGCTCAAGACGGAAAGCGGCGTGCATCGGCTTGTGCGGATTTCACCTTATGACTCATCCGCGCGTCGCCACACAAGTTTCTCATCCGCATGGATTTCACCGGTTGTCGACGACAACATTGATGTTGAGATTGATGATAAGGATCTGCGCGTCGATACGTACCGTGCATCCGGTGCTGGCGGACAGCACGTGAACAAAACAGAAAGTGCTATCCGGATTACGCACGAACCTTCTGGTATCGTTGTGCAATGTCAGAACGATCGCTCACAACACAAGAACCGGGCGGAAGCTATGTCGATGCTGAAAGCTCGTATTTACGAGATGGAGCTCAAAAAGCGCGAAGATGCGGCGCAAGAAACCGAGGCTGGTAAAACAGACATCGGTTGGGGCCATCAAATCCGCTCGTACGTTCTGCAACCATATCAGATGGTTAAAGACTTGCGCACCGATGCTGAAACGTCAAACACCGGTGCTGTCTTGGATGGCGATATCGATATGTTCCTTGAAGCGGCTCTCGCGGCAAAAATCAAAGACACCGAAGAGTTTGATCAGTAAAACCTGGTGCTTTACTGAACGACCAATTCTTTGAACAAGACCGTGTGGACTTTGATCGGCTTTAGCTTGTTCTCAATCACTTGAACCAATTCAAAAACGTAGTCGCTCGGACCCTTCTTTGCCGACAAGATGCTGACGCTCTTGGCCGCGTAAATGGGTCAGAATACCGTCCATGACCAAGTCCTGATTGTCTTCGAGACGGGAAACATCATCGGGCGATAATTGAACATGGATGACGGTATGTATAAACGGTGCCCGACACTCGTTTGTTTTCAGGTCGACGCGGATTTCAGGTAATGGGAAAAAGACAGGTTTACCAAGTGACAGCTGTGCCGATGATTGAGGGCGTTCCCACCCCATGATTGAGTGGACCCAGCCCATATAATAGGAAAGCCCACCACCAGCTGATATAATGAAAAATGTCGCGCTGACAATGATAAGGGCCAATGTGAACTTGGACTTTTTCTTAGTTTTTTTTCTTCTTTTTTGGTTTGTCTTCAGTTTCTTCGCCCATAGCGAGACCCTTCCCATAGATTTAAATCATCGTTGGGAAAGAGCGTAGCGGCTATACCCCGTTGGGGGAAGGACAGCTTAAGGAAATGAAGATCAGCCGATAAGTTCGGCGATATGTTTTTTAAGGCGCGCCATATCAAGAGGCTTTTCTTCGTACGTTGAGATGCCAGCATCAAAAGCGGCTGCCCGGTCATCGGCCGTCGCATGCGCAGTGAGTGCAATGATGGGAATATCTTTGGTGGTGGGGTCGGCCTTCAAGGCTTTGACCATATCCCAGCCGGTCATTTTAGGCATGCTCATATCTGAAATGATCAAATCAGGCGCATCACTTTTAGCCAACACAATGCCCGCCACGCCATCTTCTGCGGTGATCGTTTCGTGTCCGTCACCAGACAAAACATGTTCCATTAACTGGCGCAGGATTTCCTCGTCGTCGATGATTAATATTTTTGCCATTTGATCCTCATGTCTTGTCACTTAACGATGCCGGGTGTGCTGAAGTCCGTCAATGTGGATTAAGCAGCCACCATACGGTCTCGGCCTGACTCTTTTGCTTCATACAAATTGTTGTCTGCTTTTTTGACCAATTCTTCTGGCTTCATTGATTGTTTAAGCTTTACCGCTGCTGCCCCAATGCTGACCGTAACGTGATCAGTAACATTCGAAAATTCGTGTGGCACTTTGAGCGCATTCACACTTTTTCGTAATGTGTTGGCAGTGATCTCCGCGCCAGCGAGATCGGTGTCAGGTAGGACGCAAACAAACTCTTCACCGCCGTAACGCGCGACAAGGTCGCCTGGGCGATGAACAGATGAAGCGAGTGCCTGCGCGACTTTGACTAAACAATCATCCCCAGCCTGGTGACCGTAATGATCGTTGAACGGTTTAAAGAAATCGATATCTATCATTAAGACGGCAAGAAAAGCTTCATGGCGTACACCACGTTGCCATTCTGATTGGAAGTGCTCGTCAAAGCGACGGCGGTTAGGGATCGCTGTCAGGCCGTCTATAAAGGCAATCTGCTCAAGGTAATCCCGATAGCGTTTCAACTCGAGATGATTGCGGACGCGCGCAATGACAATTGGTGCACTGATCGGCTTGGTCACATAGTCAATAGCACCAATCTCAAACCCCTTGGCTTCATCGTTTTCGTCACTCAACGCCGTTGCGAAAATAACGGGGATTTCTTTTGTTTCAGGCAATGCTTTTAGTTTTTCACAGACCTCGTACCCATCCATTTCTGGCATCATAACATCGAGCAAAACAAGGTTGGGTTGTTGTTCGATACATAAATCGATGGCGGCTTGTCCATTTGTCGCAAATAAGATGTCACCAAGATCTTCGATGGTCTCGCTCAGGACTTCAATATTCAATGGTTTATCGTCGACGATAAGTATTTTTGTATTCGCGGCGAGATCGTTCACGTCTAAATTCCTATTCTAACTTAATTGTTTCTTTGATCTCGCCTAGAAGCTTGCCTGCTTTGGCAAAATCAAGCTTATCAGCGGCCCGTCTTAAATCTACAAATGCACCGCTCGCATTGCCATTCAACGCAGCCTCAAGATCATCTAGCTTGTGACGCGTAGACATTTTATTCGCAGCAAAACCGGCTTCTAATAAGGGGAATAATTCTTTCAATTCCGCTGTATTCAGTTATGTATCGGATGTGCTCGCAGCTGGTTTGGTATCGCTATCTTTGGCGGCAAGTATTGTTTCTAATGTCGCTTTCGCCCGTTTGTGCGCAGTAATGATCGGGTCCATATCAAGAGGTGTGTCGCCTTTCTTGATTGCTGTCTCAAGATCTTTGGCTGCGACTTGAAGCTCTTCTGCGCCGATGGTGCCCGCCAACCCTGAAATTGTATGCGCAAGGCGTCCCGCGCCATCCCGGTCGTCGTCTTTGACCAAGACGGCAAGCTGTTCATCGAAGTCTGCATACTTGTCATTGAAATCGTTGAGGAGCTTTAGGAAAAAGGCCTCGTCGAGACAAAGCCGCTTTTTAGCAGCCGCAAAATTAAAGCCATCGGCTGTTTTAGGAAGACGCTCTTTGGGCGAAGATGGTTTAGCTTTTGCGCTGGTCTGCGTCGGTTGTTCGTCGCCCGAGGCGCCGTCTTTTGGTTGTTTAGGCGACCATTTCGCTAATGTATTAAACAGATTAGTCGCATCAATCGGTTTGGGAATGTGATCGACCATGCCAGCTTCGATACATACGTCTCGTTCTTCTGCCATTGCATGCGCAGTCATGGCGATGATGGGAGGATGATCGTTACTCTGAGCACGAATACTGCGTGTTGCTTCATAGCCATCCATGACAGGCATTTGTAAATCCATGAGGATGACATCAATGCCTTCAGGGTTGTCGCGCATACGATCTACAGCGAGTTGACCATTGTCGACAACGTCAGCCTTAACCCCAACCTCATCAAGAATGCCAACGGCGACTTGCTGGTTGATGGCATTGTCCTCAACTAATAACACACGCATTCCCTCGAGGAGTTTGAGCGTTTTTTCTTCGCCGAAATCATTCATGCGTCGTGCTGATGTGCTCGCACTATCATCAGCGAAGTAATCTGTGATGACGTCAATTAATAGTGATGTGTTTAGAGGTTTCACAAGGAACCTGGCCAGGCCAATTTCGTCGGCCTTTCGCATAGCTTCATTACGTCCATGAGCTGTGATCATGAATATTCCAGGCGGTGTTTTATCTTTCGACTGGGCAACTGTATTAATACGTTTGCTGACTTCCATGCCGTCGATTGGTGGCATCCGCCAGTAGACAAGAACAATGTCGTATGGGGCGTCAGAATCGAGTTTTTGCTCATAATCTGCAAGTGCTTCAAGAGGGTCCGTAAAGCAATCTACATTCGAGAAATTGAGGCTTTGCAATGTATCGCTAAGGATATCTATTGCTGTTGGATTGTCATCGATAACGAGAACATTTACCTTCGATGGATCAATGCTTTTAGGCAACCCTTTAGCCGTGTCAATTGTTTGTACATCAATAGGAATTTCAACGGTAAAGACACTTCCTTCGCTGGGGGTGCTCTCAACGCCGATGGTGCCACCCATCAATTCGGCCAGATTTTTCGAAATCGCAAGGCCTAGCCCTGTGCCACCAAACTGGCGCGTGGTTGAGCTGTCCGCTTGCGAAAATGATTGGAAAAGTCGTGAGAGTTGCTCCGGCGTCATGCCAATGCCGGTGTCAGATACTAAGAAAACAAAGGTCGCGCCGGTCTCGTTAGAATCTTTAACGCCAATACGAACGACAACCTCGCCACTTGCTGTAAATTTAACCGCATTCGATGCTAAGTTAGTGAGGATTTGTCCAAGACGGAGTGGGTCACCAATCAATGCACGTGGGACATCTGGATGGGTTGAGAATAGAACCTCGAGGTCTTTTTCTTCAGCAGACTCGCCAACAAACGTTGCAACAGATTGCAATACATCATCAAGGCGATAGGACACATGCTCTAAATCGATGCGGCCAGCTTCCATTTTTGAAAAATCAAGAATGTCGTTGATGATGACGAGAAGGGAACGGGCAGAGTCATAAACTTTTGCAGATAGTCCTGTGCACGTGGCGGCAGGTCTGATCGGAGCGCAAGACGGCTGAGGCCGATAATCGCATTCATTGGCGTGCGGATTTCGTGGCTCATGTTCGCGAGGAATGCTGATTTTGCTTCGTTGGCTTCTTCGGCAATTTCTTGTGCCTGTTTCAATGCAGTAATGTCCACACGGAAAACAACGGTACCGCCTTCAGGTGTGCGCCGTTCTGCAATCTTGAGCCATCTGCCGTCGGCCAATCGTTGCTCAACGACATTCTCTCCATGCAGGTGAGATTTAAGGCGTTCCTAGATCCATGCTTCTTCTTCAGCATCATCGGGTATCGTGTACTCGCCACGTTTGACGCCTTCGCGAATGATTTCTTCAAAGGTAATGCCCGGTTCAAATAAATCAGCAGATTTTGGATAGTACTCTCTGTACATGTCGTTGCAGAGTGATAGCCGGTCTGAAGAATCAAAATATACGAACGCTTCGTCCATCACTGAAATAGCGTCGACCAGTCGGGCGCGGGCATTTCTGGCTTCGTTCTCAGCACGAATTTGATCAGTGATATCCGTGTACGTTGTCACGAATCCACGGCCTTCAGTTTGATTACTACTGACCTCTATAGCTGTCCCATTCGGGCGGACTCGAACAAATCGATCAATCTTTATTTGTTTTGCGTGATCCATACGTTCTGAAACTTGTTTTCTGACATCACCAGGGCCGTACTCGCCTCGTTCGGCATTGATCTGATAGAGCTTTTTCAGGAGTGTTCCTGGCGAAAGGTCTTATTTTTGACATCTAATAATTCATAGAAACGGTCGTTCATGAAGATCAGATTGAAATCCCCATCAACCATCGAAATGCCTTGGCTAATATTGGCCAGGGTCAGTTCAAGTTTTGCAGATTGGTCTGCGATCTGCCCCCGCATGTCATTAATTCTGTAAATGAATCGGATCAGCATAAATGCAGCAAGCATGATGATCGGCAGACCCATCAAGCCGCCAAGCAAGATTTGCAGCGTGCCATTAATGGCTTTGTCCGTTTCCTCCAGAGCGTCGCGGCCTTCTTGCAAGGCCATCTTTGCTAAATTCGCAAGTACTTCTGATGACAATGAATCATCAATTTGAACAAGTTCATCAACTTCACGAACAGTCAGACCATTTGCAATCGCGATTTCTGCATCCCCCAATCGCGAGCGATATTCATTAATTATATTTCGAATGATCAGCGTCGCATGAAGTTCAGCCTCAGTGCTTTGCAGCTGATCTAGTTGCTCGAGGTTGACCATTGACGCAAGAATGTTTTTTTCGGCACGCTCAAGGTATTTTCTATCTTGGCGAAGAATGTAATTCTTAAAATTATGGATTATCCCGTTGTAGCCCATATGGCGATGCAGATCAGCCAACGCAGTGGCCTTCTGAGCATTAATTTCCTGCTGACTTTGCCAAGCTCTGTTAATGTCGCTGACGCGCTCGTAACTGACATATAAAAAAGTTTCGAAGGCGATGGCTAAAAATGCAGCCATAGCCACCACAACGCGTGCGTCACTTGATAAGTGTTTCGTCTCGGTATTCACGATGGTTTCAGCTCCAGATGGCTCACAATAAATAAGATGTCAGTATATGTGTGCCAGTGTGCTTTTTTTTGGCCTAAATGAGACACATAATATTAATAACAAAGTACAGTATTGGACCTATAAAACTGGCCCAACGCGAACGCGCTAAGCACAGATGCATGGATGACCGAACATTAGAATCCCAAAGTGATAATCGATTACAGCGCTTGAGCTGCTTCTAGAACGGCACTGACATGCCCCTTAACTTTCACTTTTGGCCATACTTGTGCGATTTTTCCAAAAGCATCAATAAGGAAGGTTGCGCGCTGAATGCCCATGTATTTACGGCCGTACATGTTTTTCTCGACCCAAACGCCAAAATCTTCACAGAGTGTGCCAGTTTCATCTGAGATCAGTTGAAAAGGAAGATCGTGTTTAGCGACAAACTTGTCATGCCGTACAACGCTATCTTTTGAGACACCGATAATCATCGTATCTGCTTTCTGGAATGCTTTGAGATTATCCCGAAAATCTTCTGATTCAGTTGTGCATCCAGGCGTCATGTCTTTGGGGTAAAAATATAAAACAACCTTTTTACCCTTGAGACTTTTATTTGAAAGCGTGTCATCGCCATTCGTTGGCAGATCAAATTTTGGCAACGTATCACCGATATCAAGCATGGTTTTTATCTCCTGTATTTAATCTTTATCTTCGAGGGGGGCGTAAGGGTCACCCACGACATTTTCAAATATTTTACGAACGGCTATTTCTGTCTTCGTGAGGTGCTTAGTCAATGCATCGAAAGTCTCATGTCCCGTTAACTTGGATAAGTCACGCTTGAGCTGGAGCGAAAATGTATCGACCGTTGCATCTGTTAATTCACCTTCGATTGTCAGCGCCAAAAACGTTTGTAGCTCGCGGTACAAGACCTTGGCATCAGACATAAGGTCGGCATCACTTGGAGACAAGGCACCAAGCGTGTGTGCGACATCAAAAATTGTGATCGTATTGGCGGATATGATCTCTGGGTTTTTGGTGGCATTCGTCAGGACCAGGAATTGGGCTAAAAAATCAACATCGACCTGGCCGCCAGGTACTTGCTTGATCGACCAGATACAGTTCGTGCCGAATTGTTTTTCAATACGGCCACGCATGTGTGCGACAGCTTTCGCGGTCCCGGTCGTGTTGCGGTGACCGCAAAGGGTCTTGTGGATTGAAGAGGTAACCCGTTCTCCGAGACCGTTGACGTCAAAGACTGAACGCGCGCGCACCAGCGCCATATGCTCCCATGTCCAGGCCGTCTCGTCATAATAGCGCTGGAACCCATCAATAGACGTTGAAAGAGGGCCCTTGTTGCCGCTTGGGCGCAGGCGCATATCGATCTCGTAAAGTGTCCCTTCTGCGGTCATCGACATGACGGCATTGATAAGACGTTGTCCCAAGCGACCGTAATACTGAGAGGCAGGCAAGGGTCGCTCACCATCCGATTGAACGGTTTGCTCTTCGGCGTCATAGATGAAAATTAAATCCAGATCGCTACTCGGTGTCAGTTCGCGTGAGCCGAGTTTCCCTAAAGCGAGGGCACAAAAAGCACCACCAGGTACGACGCCATGGCGTTTTTCAAATTCAGAAATGACGATAGGGAAAAGTGTTTGTACAACGGCTTCGGCGACGTCACTGAAATGCCGCGCTGCGTCCCCAGCTGAAACGACGCCTCGCAAAAGCTGCACGCCGATTTGAAACCGCCGATCATTATTCCAACGACGTGTCGCATCCAACACGTCTTCAAAAAACTGGGCATCGGTTAATGCCTCAGCACAATCGTCTCGAAGTATTTCAATATCTGGAAGTGGCTCGTAAAAATCTGAATTCAGGACGCTGTCTAAAAGATACGGGCGCCTCGAAAGGTGTGCTGCCAGACGCGGGGCTTCGCCCATGATTTCGGCAAGCAGGTTAAGAAGGTTTGGATAGGCTTGAAACATTGAAAATAATTGAATGCCAGCAGGTAAGCCTGAGACAAAACTTTCAAACCTGAGAAACGTCGCGTCCGGGTTGGGTTGACGGCCAATGGCCGTAAGCAATGTCGGTGTGAGTTCAGTAAGTAGCTCGCGTGCACGGTTAGAGCGGGTGGCGCGCACATGTCCGTGATGCCACCCACGAATGGATTTGTCGATAATACGTGGATCACTAAAACCTAACTCAGATAGCGAGGCGATGGTCTCGGGATCGCTATCGACGCCCGTGAATGAAAGATTACCAGCGGCCCCAGAACTGGTCGCCAGTGATGGGGCGTCGTCAAATAGATCGCCATAATGATGGCTGACAGTTTCCAAGGTACGTAATAAATCTGCTCTGAAATGCGCGGCGTCCGGGATGCCAAAGAATTTTCCCAAGGCATCAATTTCTTCGTCCGACGTTGGCAGGGTTTGTGTTTGTTCATCCCGTTGCATCTGCAACCGATGCTCGAGCTTGCGGAGGAACTCGTAGGCCTCCTCAAGGGCTTCTGCCGACGTTGGGTCGACTTGCTCAAGTGATACGAGGTTCTGAATGGCATCAAGTGTCCTGGGGGCACGGACTGATGGTTCACGTCCGCCCCAGATTAATTGCTGTGTTTGCGCAAAAAATTCTATCTCGCGGATACCGCCACGACCGATTTTGATGTTGTGACCATTTATTGCGACCTCGCCGCCGCCTTTATGCGTATGAATTTGTCGTTTGATGGAATGAATATCCTGGATCGCGGCAAAATCTAAATTTTTCCGCCACACGAAGGGTCTTAGATGATCGATGAAGTCATTTCCGGCATCCAAATCCCCAGCAATCGGGCGCGCTTTAATCATCGCGGCGCGCTCCCAGTTCTGACCTAAGCTTTCATAATAAGTTTCAGCTGCGAGAACAGAAATGGCCAAAGGTGTTGAGCCTGGATCAGGGCGTAACCGTAAATCTACGCGGAAAACATATCCGTCTGCAGTTCGTTCATCCAGAATACGTGCCAAGGTGCGGGTCATTCGAATGGCATGTTGTTGCAATCCATCGCGATTGTCCGTTTCGATGGCATCTCCATCAAAAAGACAGATCAAATCAATGTCGCTCGAGTAATTCAACTCTCGGGCGCCAAGCTTGCCCATGCCAATAATGATGTAACCGGAAACACGTTCGGGGTTCTCGGTGTCTTTAAGAACAAAGGCCCCGCGGTCTGCGGCACGCCGAATAACGTAACTTGCCGCCGCACTCGCGGCCGCATCGGCAAAATCGGAAAGGGCTTCTGTGACCTCATAAAGCGACCAGTTTCCTGTAATGTCGCCAATTGCTGCAGTCAGCGCGATCCGACGCTTATGCACGCGAAGGACGCGCATCAAGCCGGCTTCATCCCAGGTTTGGCGCGTTGCATCTCGGGTTTCATCAATCACGGCTTTGGCGAGTGCACTGGTGCCTTCCAGGCACATTCGTCCAAGCCAAGATGGTTCGCGTAAAAGGCATTGGGTCAGAAAGGGACTGTTCCCAAATATAGCGTCCAGTAGGGCTTGTCCGTCTTGAGTGTGGGCAAAATCCATCGCGGTTTGGACAAATTGGGGCTCTGTTTCCGTAGTATTCTTACAAGCCATGAGAAAATCTTCGCGGCCGCGCAATGCTGACTCAAGATCAGCGGGATGAGGCAATTGGTCACGGAGGATTGGAAAGGCGTCATACATATGGAATTATGTCATATTGCTACGCATCGCAAAGACGTAAATCACGATACTTTGAGAACAAGTATCTAAACGATAGTTTACTCGTCATTAAGTGATCAATATGCATACTACACGATTGCGTCCGCTGTGCTTTATCTCAGCTGGCGGTATTAAGTTGATAAAGTGAGATTATCGTTGGTTAAACGCGCGTTTATTGGGTTTGTTAAGTTGTTGGGAGGCCTTGGGGCCGGCCTAGCGATTATTGCGCTGTTGATTGCGTGGCAACTCCAAAAAAGCCCGGTTTCACTGTCTTTCCTAACGCCCTATGTCGAGCAGGCACTGAATAGTGGTCACCGTAATTTTAAGCTCGCTATTGATGATACCACACTGACCTGGGCCGGATGGGACCGCACGATTGAACTTCGTGTGAAGAATGTTCGCGCAATTGGTGAAAACGGTGCAGCGCAGGCACTTATCCCTGAACTCTCTATGTCGCTTAGCGGACGTGCATTGTTGCGCGGAGACCTGGCGCCTAAGTTTATTGAGTTGTTAGGGCTGGAAATTCGTTTTCTTCGCCGTACCGATGGGGAACTCGGTGTCGAGGTTTTGTCTGAGAAAGGCGCTAAAGGGAGCGAGTTTACAACTGGATTGTTGAGCTGGCTTGTAAAGAAGCCTGAACCCGGGTCACCGATGAGCTTCTTGGAAACCGTCCGCATCAGTGGCGCGACGATGACGTATGAGGATCAGCTTGCGAACAAAGTATGGCAGGTGCCTGTTGGTTACTTGCGGCTAGACCGAGCAGCTCATGGATTGTTGGGCGAAGGCTCAGTGCTTATCGAAGTTGACGATCAAGTCGCCGATATCTCTCTTTATGGATCGTATCATACAAGTGGTAAGCGGCTCGATGTGTCCGCGTCTTTTATCGATATTACGCCGGCTTCATTCGCAGGAATAACGGATAAAGCAGAAGTGCTCCGTGCGTTCAATCTACCTTTGAGCGGGTCGCTTTTTATTGGCATTTCGATCGCTGACGGTATTGAAAGTGTCGGCTTTAAAGCGACGGGTGCACCTGGGGTTATTGATATACCGGGGCCTCTTAAACAGACATTGGTTGTTGATAAGCTTAATCTGAATGGCATTTATATTGGTGCGAGCGAACGCCTGACATTTGATGAAATTGATTTTGTTCTGGCTTCAGGCTCGACGCTGGCGGTGCCTGACCCCATCGCGCACACATTTCCACTGAAACGCGTAACGGGTTCAGCAAAGTTGGATATGCAAGCTGGAACAGCTGAAATAGAAAACCTTACGCTAGATTTAGATGGTCCAATATTTGGTGTTACAGCGAATGCAGATGGCATCAATCAGGGTGGTGATATTTCGGTAACAGCTGAGGCAACCATTAAGGATGTGCCGTTTGATCAACTCACAACCTATTTGCCAGCAAGTATGGGTGTTGACGCATATACTTGGGTAACGACGCATTTAGCCAAAGGACAGTTAACTGAAGCCTTGGCCAATGTTGAAGTGCGCATCAACAAAGATGGGACGCATAACCTTGATAAGTTAGAGGGCACAATGTCTGCCGAAGGGGTTGAGGTCACTTACCTCGAGGGTATGCCGCCCGTAAATGACGTGAAGGGTCTTGTGACGTTTGACGCAGATACCTTCAATATTGCTGTTGAGAGTGGGCAAAGTGATAAAATCAATTTAACTGACGCAGATATTAAAATTACCGGTCTTCGGAACGTTGATCAGTTTATTGATATTAATTTGCATATTGAATCGCCTGTTTCAGATGCGCTGGCACTTATTGATCGAGAGCCTTTCGGGTTCGCGAGCGCCATGAAGATTGACCCAAAAAGTACATTAGGCGACAGCAAAGTTGATCTGTCCTTGAAGTTTCTTTTAGCCAAGGACTTGGCCGTTGGTGATGTGGACGCCAAAGCAAAGGCATCTTTAACCAACGTGTCGATGGAAGAGGTTGTGCTGGGTCGTGGTATTCGTAATGGCGAACTTGCGCTCGAAGTAAATACAAACACCATAGCAGTTGATGGCAATGTGATGATGGGCGATGTGCCTGTTGCGTTGATCTGGAATGAGAATTTTTCTGACAGGGCACCTTTTCGTTCAATCTATCTTTTGGCGGCACGAATTGATGATTTGAGTCAGGTACGTGATCTGGGTGTAGACCCGGGGCCAGTCGGCGATTTTGTATCAGGCGGCGTTGATGCCACGGTGCGTTATACGGTGTTTAATGATCGTAAAAGCCGGATTGATGTGAATGCTAATCTGGAACGTGCTGAACTCCGTGTGCCGTTTATGGAATGGCGAAAGGCTGCAGGCGATGCAGGCAGTGTTGATGCAACAATTCTGCTTGAAAATGGATTGGTCAAAAGTGTCCCCGAGTTCAATCTGTCAGCTAATGACTTACTCGTTCAGGGTGATGTTGCCTACAGCCCGGGTGGTCTCGGCATTGATCGGCTAAATTTAAAACAGGTTTTGATTGGCCGTTCTGACGTGACGGGCGCAGTCATATCTCGCCCCGATGGTGGCTGGGAAATTGGCTTGCAGGGTAAAGAACTTGATTTCAGTCCCTTGTGGGAGCGATTGATACACGATCGGCCCGGGCAAGATGATGTGACGCTACCTAATCTCACAATTGTCGTTGAACTGGATAAAATGTGGGTTGATAAGCAGAACTTCTTATCTGGGGTTTCCGGTACTTTCGTGCACAATAGCAGTATCTGGCGCACGGCTTTGCTCGACAGCAAAATCAATGGTGGGTCAGATCTCAGTATTAATATGGCCCCAGACGCGCAAGGTAATCGCATCTTGGCCGTGAAGGCGGATAACGCAGGCGACGCGCTACGCTTCTTTGACTTGTTTAATAACATGTACGGCGGTTTTCTTGAAATTAGCGGGCGCTACGATGATGCGGCAGCTGATCGCCCGCTTCGAGGCACTGTGCGCGTCACCAACTACAGGGTGCGCAACGCGCCAATGCTGACGCGTATTCTTTCCATCATGGCTTTGACGGGCATTCTTGATGCGATGACCGGCGAGGGGCTTAGCTTTGCAGAACTGAATTTACCGTTCACGTATACTGAAGGCGAAGTGCAAATCAAAGACGTGAAAGCAGCGGGTGCATCCATTGGATTCACAGCATCAGGGACGGTTTATACGCACGCAGATGTGCTCAACATCCAAGGGACAGTTATTCCTGCTTATGCTTTGAATTCTTTCTTGGGGCAGATTCCGTTACTTGGAAATATTCTGACCGGGAATGAAAAAGGTGGTGGTATTTTTGCCGCGAACTTCTCAGTGACGGGCCCGATAGAAGACCCCAAAACAACGGTCAATCCATTGTCTGCGCTCACCCCAGGGATTTTGCGTAATCTGTTCGATGCATTGAAAACGAATGGCACGACGCCGCTTGGAGATGATGTAGTCGGACAGCAGCCATTGCTGCCCGCGCAACCTTAAACGGGCTTAATAAGGGCGTGGCGTTTTTTGCCAGCTGAGAGCTTGATCACCCCATCACTATTAATCTGTTCAGATGAAATGGTCGCTTTCTCATCGCTAACGGCTTGATCGTTGACCTTGGCGCCACCGCCACGAATGAGCCTACGTGCTTCGCCATTGGATATGCTGAGGCCTGCCATTGTGAAGGCAGCCAAGACGCCGATGCCAGCGTCCAGCTCCGCGCGCGCAATGTCGATACTCGGCAAGTCTTCGCCCATGCCACCTTGCTCAAAGGTTGTCTCTGCTGTTGAACGTGCAAGCTCCGCCGCCTTGTCGCCGCGGCATAGCTGGGTGGCTTCATCGGCGAGTGTTTTCTTGGCGTCGTTGATCTCGGCACCTTCGAGTTTTTCAAGGCGCTCGATCTCTTCAATGGGCATTTCGGTGAACAGACGAAGGAAACGTCCAACATCTGCATCTTCGCAATTACGCCAGTACTGCCAGTAGTCATAAGCGCTGAGCGCGTCTTCGTTGAGCCAGATGGCACCATCTACAGTTTTTCCCATCTTGGCACCTGAAGCCGTGGTTAGCAGTGGCGTCGTCAAACCGTATAGCTGCTTTTCAGCAACCCGGCGGCCAAGCTCAACACCATTGATGATGTTGCCCCATTGATCAGAGCCGCCCATTTGCAGGCTGACGCTGTGACGATTTGCCAGCTCAAGGAAGTCATAAGCTTGGAGGATCATGTAGTTGAATTCGAGGAACGTCAGCGGCTGTTCACGGTCCAAACGAAGCTTCACACTATCAAAGCTAAGCATCCGATTGATGGTAAAATGACGTCCGTAATCTCGAAGGAATGACACGTAATTAAGGTTTTCGAGCCAGTCAGCATTATTGACCATTACGGCATCCGTAGGGCCATCACCAAATGTCAGAAACTTCTTAAATACAGATTTGATACCTGCCATGTTGGCTGCAATCGCGGCATCATCCAAAAGTTTGCGCTGATCGTCTTTGCCAGATGGATCGCCGACTTTGGTTGTGCCACCGCCCATAAGGACGATTGGCTTGTGGCCCGTTTGCTGAAAAAGTCTCAGCAACATAATAGGTACTAATGAGCCGACATGAAGGCTTGGTGCTGTGCAATCAAAGCCAATATAGGCAGTCACGGGGCCGCCTG
Organism: Rhodospirillaceae bacterium UBA4468; assembly: GCA_002389385.1. Taxonomy (GTDB): domain Bacteria; phylum Pseudomonadota; class Alphaproteobacteria; order Rhodospirillales; family Casp-alpha2; genus UBA4479. Next base: position 41,143 of record DGOK01000012.1, read on the forward strand.
CGGCCTTTGCATCGAGTGCTTCAATGTCAGTGCATTGATGCAGGTACTGTCTTTCGACGAGTTTGCTGATAAAATCTGATTTGTACTGGCTCATGAGTGGGTCTAGCTATTTTTAATACGGGCGCGGATAATTACCACATGCAGGCACTAGCAGACAACGGCGTAGACAAAGATACACAATCTGAAGCGCGTGAGACTCTCACGGCGATTGGATTGATGAGTGGCACATCGATGGATGGCATCGACATTGCCATCATTGAAAGTGATGGCACAAGTGTCTCTAAACGGGGTGCATTTGCGACCTATCCGTATGCTGCAAGCCTTCGACAGCGGCTTTTAGATATTATTGGTCACAAGCCTGATGGAAGCGATGAAATCGCGGCGATTGTACGTGACGTCACGGATGCGCATGCCGAGGCCGTTGAAGATTTCCTTGGGTGTGCTGGTATTGAGCGTGCGTCGGTTGATCTGATTGGGTTCCACGGCCAAACGGTTTTTCATGATCCAGATAACGGCATCACATGTCAGTTAGGCGATGGGGCGCGGCTTAGTAAAAGCCTGGGCATTGATATTGTTTCTGATTTTCGTTCAGCCGACGTTGCCGCAGGCGGGCAGGGCGCGCCATTGGCCCCTTTATATCATGCTGCATTGGCGGCACCGATTGAGCCGCCGCTCGGTATTCTTAATTTGGGTGGGGTAGGAAACCTAACGTGGATCAGCGCTGACGGCGGGATTATTGCGTTTGATACGGGCCCGGCCAATGCTTTGGTTGATGACTGGATGCTCCGCCATACAGGGGCGGCGATGGATGAAGACGGCAAAGTAGCGCGCCAGGGCACTGTTAATGACGCTGCATTGGTTGCCTTGCTTGATAATTCATATTTTGCTGCTGCGTATCCGAAATCATTGGACCGAGATCATTTCGATGCATCCCCTGTAGAGGCTCTCTCGCTTGAAGATGGGGCTGCGACACTGATCGCGTTCTCTGCCGAAGCCGTTGGCTTGGCTCAGGCGATGCTACCATCACCGCCAACGCGTTGGGTGGTCACGGGGGGCGGCCGACATAATCCTGTGATGATGGCAGCGCTCAGGCGCATTCTTGATTGCCCTGTGGAACCTGTCGAAGCGTTTGGCTGGTCTGGGGATGCCATGGAGGCGCAAGCATTTGCATATCTTGCGGTGCGCTCAGTTTATGGATTGCCGCTCAGCCTGCCATCGACGACGGGTGTGTCCGAGCCAATGAGCGGTGGTGTGGTTCATCGGATCAAGCGATAGGTCGTTTGCGGGTATATTGGGTGACGTCGTCATCCCCACTTTCATGGGAATGACGTTAGCCAAAAAATCTTAGAGATGTTCGTTTAAATAACGTTCGACATGTTTGTCCATGGCGTCGAGGTGATTGCGGAAGAAGTGATCGCAACCTTTCACAACGTTGTAGTCGATCGCGATATTCTTTTGCTTGCCGAGTTTGTCGGCAAGTTTTGCAACGCTGTCTTCTGGGATGATGTCATCGCTGTCACCATGAACCATTAAGCCGCTTGCAGGGCAGGGGGCTAGAAACGAGAAATCGTGAAGGCTGGCGGGCGTTGCAATCGAAATGAAGCCGTTGATCTCGGGACGGCGCATCATCAGCTGCATTGAAATCCAGGCACCAAACGAGAATCCGGCAATCCAACATCCGGTTGCGTTCGGGTTATGCCCCTGCATCCAGTCGAGTGCAGCAGCTGCATCGCTCAGCTCGCCGATACCGCTATCGAACTCGCCTTGTGAGCGTCCTACGCCACGGAAATTGAACCGAAGCGTCGAGAAGCCACGCTTGGTGAAATGATGATAAAGCGAATAAACAACTTTGTTGTTCATTGTACCGCCATGTTGCGGATGTGGGTGTAAAATTAGGGCTACCGGAGCGTCATCTGTCTTCGCGTGCTGGTAGCGACCCTCTAGGCGGCCTTCCGGTCCGTTAAAAATCACGTCAGGCATAGGGTGGGACCTCTCTTTAAAACATCGATTAAAATTGTTGACCAAAGAAATCAGTTAATCTGCAAAAACATCACATAAACATGGACTTTTTAGCTTGAAATACTTGACCGCTTTACTCGGATATCTTATATAACCTAATAAGAAATGTGCCTACACCGGGCTGTAAATTCAACCCACGTAGGCACATCGTCCTAACGAGCGATGTGAAGATAAAGAACATGCCATGGTTTTCAAGCGATTAAAGGCCGATCTAGACGCCTTTCTTGAACGAGACCCCGCTGCGCGGTCACGTTTTGAGGTGGTTATCCTGTATCAAGGATTCCATGCCGTTGTGTTTTATCGGGTGGCGAACTGGTTTTGGCAGGCTGGATTACAATTTATCGGACGCCTGATTTCTCAGTTTGGCAGGCTCTTTACAGGTATCGAAATTCATCCTGGTGCGACCATCGGTTGCTGCTTCGTGATTGACCATGGGGCTGGCGTCGTAATCGGCGAAACGGCCGAGATCGGTGACAACGTGACACTTTATCATAATGTGACGCTGGGCGGTGTTGCACCAAGTGTTGATAGCGCCGCGCAGGTTGGCACAAAACGTCACCCAACATTAGGCGATGGCGTGATTGTTGGCTCAGGCGCACAGATATTAGGCCCAATTAACGTTGGTGATAATGCACGTGTCGGTGCCAACGCGGTCGTCACGTCTGACGTGCCAGCGAACGTCACGGCAGTGGGTATCCCGGCCAGGATCATTCCGCCGCGCGATAAATCCAAAGCTGGCGAGTTCCGCGCTTATGCAACTTCACCTGAAGGTGTGCCTGACCCTGTGCAGCAGGTTCTGGATCAGCTGCGCAATGAAATTGGCGATCTCAAAGGTCGTATTGGCGAATTAGAGACAGAGCGTGATGCGCTCAGAGATGATGCAAATAACGAAAACGACGACACCGATCGTGGTGATAAAAAGAAATCATCCGTGGCATAAGTCTCGGTCGGTGATGTAAGGGAGCGACAAAATGAAACTAAGCACCAAAGGACGCTACGCCGTCATGGCGATGGTTGATCTGGCGACCCACTCCAAGGGAAAACCGACGACGCTTGCAGATGTTGCAGATCGTCAGGAAATCTCTCTTTCGTATCTTGAACAATTGTTTGGCCATCTGCGCCGCGGTCAGCTTGTCACGAGTGTACGTGGCCCGGGCGGCGGTTACTTGCTAGCCCGTGAGCCTGCAGAAATTCGTGTTGCCGATGTCATCATGGCTGTTGATGAGCCGATCAAGGCGACGCGATGTACACCGGGTAGCCCCGCTGGTTGTCATGGTGGACAGCAACGATGCCTGACGCATGATCTTTGGGAAGAACTTGGAAATCAGATCTATCTGTTTTTGAATTCTGTCTCTCTTGAGGATGTGGCAACGCGGCGCGTCTTGGGCTCAAGCGGCATGCTTTATGTGCAAGGCCGTGATCAGCAAATAGCTGCTGGTGAGTAAAACTCAAAACGAAATTAGGAAATCGTATACCCATGACTGACGCCTGTTACCTTGATCATAACGCGACGACGCCTTTGCGGGATGCCGCAAAGGAGGCGATGGCGTGTGCGATAGAGGTTACGGGGAATGCGTCATCGGTGCATAGATTCGGTCGTGATCAGCGGAAGATCATTGAGGACGCACGCCAGCAAGTCGCGAACCTGGCCGACGTCAGCCCGGCTAATGTGATCTTCACGTCAGGCGGTTCCGAAGCCAATAATACAGTGCTTCGAGGCATTGCAACATCAACACGCATCACCTCGACGATTGAGCATGCATCCGTTCTTGATGCGGATAGTGCCGCAATCAGGATTGACGTCGACGGCAATGGCCTGTTCGATCTAGATGCGCTCCAAGCGACTCATGGCGACTTAGATGCCCCGGCACTTGTGTCTGTCATGGCGGCCAATAATGAAACAGGCGTCATTCAGCCGATTGCCGAGATCGCCCAAATCGTTCGTGACCATGACGGTAGATTGCACGTGGATGCGATCCAGTGGGCGGGAAAATTACCTTTATTTGAGCTCACAGTTTTGGCTGATGCCGTAACGATTAGTGCTCATAAGCTGGGTGGCCCGCAGGGCGTTGGCGCGATTATCGTGCGTGACGGTGTCCCGTTTGAGCCGATTGTCAAAGGTGGCGGACAGGAACGTCGACGCCGCGCTGGCACCGAAAATGCGATTGGTATCGCCGGATTTGGTGCTGCGTGCGAGGCGGCGGCTTTGGATCAAGCGCACTATGCCGAGCTGGCAACGTTCCGAGATAAAATCGAAGCTGATCTCGGCGCTCAGGCTCGTGTTTATGGAGATAAAGCTACGCGGCTTAACAACACAACATGTATCGGTATGCCGGGTGTCTCTGCGGAAACGCAGGTGATGGCATTCGATCTTGCAGGTATTGCCATAAGTGCTGGATCCGCATGCTCGAGTGGCAAGGTTGAGCCGAGCCATGTTCTGATTGCTATGGGTATCGATCATGATGAAGCAGCTGAGGCTGTTCGTGTGTCCCTCGGATGGTCGAGCACTATGCAGGATGCGGAACGCTTTATTGATGTTTGGCAGAGCTTGCGGTCCCGAACCGCATCGGAGGCCGCGTAACATGTGTGCAGCCCGTCCCATCTATATAGATTATCAAGCCACGACACCTGTTGATACGCGTGTCATGGACGTGATGACGCCGTTCTTCACAGAAATGTTCGGCAACCCGCATTCAACATCACATAGTTATGGCTTGGAAGCGCGGGACGCGGTTGAGGCTGCGCGCGTTCAGGTGGCAGGCATGATCAATGCCGATCCGCGCGAAGTGATCTTCACGTCGGGTGCGACCGAAAGCAACAATATGGCGATCAAAGGCGTTGGGCGTTTCTTTGCCGGACGTAAGGGGCGCATGATTGCCCCCGTCACTGAGCATAAATGTGTTCTGGAATCCCTTAAATATGTCGCGAAGCTTGGCTATGAAATCACACTGTTACCTGTCGGTACGGATGGTCTGTTAGATCCCGCTGCCGTCAAAGATGCGATCCGCGATGACACTGCGCTGGTCTCTGTGATGCATGTGAATAATGAAATTGGTGTGATCCAGCCGATGGCTGAGATCGGTGCGATTTGCCGTGAGCGTGGTGTGTATCTGCATTCGGATGCAGCGCAAGCCGCCGGTAAAACGTCGATTGACGTTGCCGCCATGAATATCGATTTGCTGAGCCTGAGCAGCCATAAGATGTACGGTCCGATGGGTGTGGGCGTCCTTTATGTGCGCCGCAAGCCGCGTGTCCGCCTTGAGCCATTGATGCATGGTGGTGGTCAGGAGCGTACATTGCGCTCGGGCACATTACCGGCACCGCTTGTTGTTGGTATGGGTAAGGCTGCAGAAATTATTACCAACGAGACCGATGCCGATCATCCGCGCATCCGCGATCTTCGTGATCGGCTGATGAAGGGTCTTCAACAGCGGGTCCCGGGTACGTTTATCAACGGCAGCTTGGATCATCGCATCTCAGGTAATCTGAATATCGGATTTGAAGGTATTGATTCCGAAGCTTTGATGGATGCGGTTAAAGATCAAATTGCCCTTTCAAGTGGGTCAGCATGCACATCCGCAGCCGTAGAGCCTTCGTATGTATTACGAGCGCTTGGTTTGTCGGATACAGACGCACACGCATCGGTTCGCATGTGCGTTGGGCGTATGACGACATCGGATGAAATTGATACTGCGATTGCAGCTTTAAGCGCTGCTGTAACGACGTTAAGAGAAGCAGATGAGAGCCGCCTTCGGGTGCATACGGCGTAAGCCAGAGACGACTAACAAAGGAAGAGATTAAAATGCCAGCGACAGCGGAAACTGCCGATCAGGTCCAATCTATTGAGGGTGAGAAGTACAAGTACGGCTTCATCACTGAGATTGAATCGGATATGGCACCAAAAGGACTAAGCGAAGATATTGTTCGCTTTATCTCGGCCAAAAAGAATGAGCCTGAATGGTTGCTTGATTGGCGCTTGAAAGCGTATCGCCGTTGGTTGGAAATGCCTGAGCCAAAATGGGCCAAGGTCGATTTCCCACCGATCGATTATCAGCAGTACCACTATTATTCAGCACCCAAGAGCCAGGAAGATGGCCCGCAAAGTCTTGAAGACGTTGATCCAGAGCTTTTGGCGACCTACGAGAAATTAGGTATTCCAATTCGCGAGCAAGAAATGCTCGCAGGTGTGCAGAATGTCGCAGTCGATTATGTCTTCGATAGTGTCTCTGTTGCGACGACATTCAAAAAGAAGCTCGAGGCTGCTGGCGTTATCTTCTGCCCAATCTCTGAAGCGCTTGAACGTTGCCCTGATCTGGTTCGGAAATACTTAGGCACCGTTGTGCCAATGGCAGATAACAAGCATTCGTGCCTGAACTCAGCTGTCTTTACTGATGGCTCGTTTGTGTACATCCCGCCGGGCGTTAAGTGTCCCATGGAACTGTCGACATATTTTCGTATTAACGAACAAAATACGGGCCAGTTCGAGCGTACATTGATCATTGCTGATAAGGGCTCATACGTGAGTTACCTTGAAGGCTGCACAGCACCGATGCGTGATGAAAATCAATTGCATGCTGCTGTTGTTGAATTGATCGCGCTGGATGACGCCGAGATAAAATACTCAACGGTTCAAAACTGGTATCCGGGTGATGCGGATGGCAAGGGCGGCATTTATAACTTTGTCACCAAGCGTGGCGCATGCCGGGGTAAAAACTCCAAGATTTCATGGACCCAGGTTGAGACGGGTTCAGCGATCACATGGAAGTATCCAAGCTGCATCCTGCAGGGTGATAACTCGGTGGGTGAATTTTATTCCATCGCGATCACCAACAATGCGCAGCAGGCTGACACGGGTACCAAGATGATCCATATCGGCAAGAATACGACGTCGCGGATTATCTCGAAGGGTATTTCAGCAGGTAAATCTGATCAGACGTATCGCGGTCTTGTGAAAATCTCGGCCAAGGCTGAGGGAGCACGTAATTACACGCAATGTGACTCGCTTTTGATTGGTGATAAATGTGGTGCGCATACCGTGCCGTATATTGAAAGTCGCAATAAAGCCGCGATTGTTGAGCACGAAGCCACCACCTCAACCATCTCGGAAGACCAGCTTTTCTATCTGCGCCAACGGGGTATCCCGCAAGAAGCTGCAGTTGCACTGGTCGTTAACGGGTTCTGCCGAGAAGTGTTGCAGCAGTTGCCTATGGAATTCGCCGTCGAAGCGCAAAAGCTTGTCGGTATCTCGCTTGAAGGAAGTGTCGGTTAAGCCGGCCGTTAAAGGAATATAGAACGATGTTAGAAATTAAAGATCTCCATGCCACTGTTGGCGGCACTGAAATTCTTAAAGGCCTGCACCTGGTTGTTGAGCCTGGCGAAGTGCATGCCATTATGGGCCCGAACGGGTCTGGTAAGTCGACCTTGTCGTATGTGCTTGCGGGCCGCGAAGGGTATGACGTGACGGGTGGCCGAATCATCTATAACGGTGAAGACCTCACAAACCTTGAGCCGGAAGAGCGTGCTGCTAAGGGCATTTTCTTGGCGTTTCAATACCCGGTAGAAATTCCAGGTGTGCCGAACTCCACATTTTTGAACGAAGCGCTGAATGCTGTGCGTCGTTACCGCGGCGAAGAAGAGATGGATAAGATTGAGTTCATCAAAATGCTTCGCGCCAAGACGAAAGAGCTGAGCATGTCCGATGAGATGCTCAAGCGCGCCGTTAATGTGGGCTTCTCGGGTGGTGAGAAAAAGCGTAACGAAGTCCTGCAGATGGCAATCCTTGAGCCAACGTTGGCAATCCTCGACGAAACAGATAGTGGTCTTGATATCGATGCGCTAAAAATTGTTGCTGATGGCGTCAATGCGCTGCGTTCACCTGAGCGTTCAAGCCTTGTGATCACACACTATCAGCGCCTGCTCGATTACATTGTGCCGGACAAAGTACATATTCTTGCTAAGGGTCGCATTCAGCACACGGGTGGCAAAGAGTTAGCCCATGAGCTTGAAGCAAAAGGATATGCAGACTTCGTTGGGGAGGCTGCTTAATGTCGATCCTTCCGTTCATCGAAGGTGAGCCAATTGCGGGACGTCAGCTTATTGGCCAGGACTTGGCATGGCTGACGACACGCCGCCAGGCGGGCATCGAGCGTTTTCAGAAAACCGGCCTGCCAACACAAAAATTGGAAAGCTGGAAATATACGCGTCTGCGTCCTTTGGATGATACGCGTTACTTACCTGTAGATGCTGGTGGCACCGATATCAGTATTGATACTGTGCCGAGTGTTGGCGATGTTGCCGCACGTCTTGTTTTTGTGAATGGACGTCTGCGCGCTGATTTATCTGACATCAGTGAGCTGCCTGAAGGTGTCCGTTTTGATACTCTCGAGAATGTGTTGGCGGAAGATCCGTTATGGGTTGAGGCCAACATGGGCAGTGTTGCCAAAGATGCTGATCAGGCAATGCTGGCACTTAATGATGCCATGATGGACTCCGGCTTTGTGCTGCATGTTCAAAAGGGCAAAGCGCTGACGAAGCCTGTTGAGGTCGTTTTTATTGGTGGCCTGACAGATCAAGCGATTGCATATTTTCCACGTAACCTGATCGTTCTCGAAGAAGCGTCTCAGGCGACATTGGTAAAACATCATGTCGGTCATGGCCGTGCTGAGTACTTTGCGAATTCAGTTTCGGAAATTGCTGTCGGTGATGCTGCCAATTTCAAGCACTACAAAGTACAAGCTGAGAGCATCCACGCTGCTCACGTTGCAACGGTTCACACACGTATCGGTCGCGATGCCAATTACGAAGGTTTTGGCCTGTCGATTGGTGGCCTGCTGTCACGTACCGAGACTAATATTACATTAGCTGGGCAAGGGGCTAATGCCGGTTTGCATGGTGCTTATATGATGCGTGGGAATGAGCATTGCGATAACACATCTTATATTGATATGGCCGTGCCAAATACGACCTGTAATCAAGTGTTTAAAGGTGTGTTGGACGATGCAAGTCGTGGTGTATTTCAAGGTAAAATCCACGTTGCCAGAGATGCTCAAAAGGCTGACGGGCGGATGCTGAATAAAACATTGTTGCTGAGCAATGATGCCGAGATCGACAGCAAGCCTGAACTCGAGATTTATGCAGACGATGTTCAGTGCGCGCATGGCATGACGACGGGACAACTTGATACGACAGCGCTGTTCTATTTGCGCTCGCGCGGTATCCCCGAAGCGTTGGCTCGTAATATGCTGGTGCAATCATTCTTGGGCGATGCTTTGGAAGAAATTTCTGATGAGAACGTCCGTGAAGTATTCCTGGACCGGGTTGTTCATTGGCTGCCAGCACACTGCTTTTTAGCAGGCGAATGGAAGGAAAGCGCTTAATGACTGACGCTGCACAATTGGCTAAAGGCCCTGGTGATAATTCCACACAGGCGTTTGATGTAGACCGTATCCGTGAGGATTTTCCTGTGCTTAAGGAAATGGTTTATGACAAGCCTTTGGTTTTCCTAGACAACGGTGCCAGTGCACAAAAGCCTCGTCAGGTCATTGAGGCCATGACGGATTGCATGGAGCATTATTACGCCAATGTGCACCGTGGGAATCATCGGCTTAGCCAGCTCTCGACCGTAGGGTACGAAAAAGCCCGAGAAAGCGTCGCACGTTTTATGAATGCGCCAAATCAGGATGAAGTGATCTTCACCAAGGGTGCCACCGAGGCCATTAATCTGGTCGCGTCCAGTTATGGTCGGACATTCTTGAAGGAAGGCGACGAAATCATCGTCACGGTGATGGAGCATCACGCCAACATCGTGCCATGGCAGTTGCTGCGTGCTGAAAAGGGTATCGTCCTCAAGGTTGTGCCGATCGATGATGACGGCAACTTCTTGATGGATGAATTCGAGGCGTTGTTGTCGCCTAAGACGAAACTGGTTTCAGTGCCGCATATCTCGAACGTGCTTGGTACAATCCTGCCCATCGAAGAAATTATTCGGAAATCCCACGCAGCAGGCGCCAAAGTTCTGATTGATGGCTGTCAGGCCGTGCCGCACACAAAAGTTGATGTACAGGCGTTGGGCGCAGATTTTTACGTTTTTTCTAGCCATAAACTCTATGGCCCGACAGGTATCGGTGTTCTTTGGGCACCCTTGGATATCTTGAATGCCATGCCGCCTTATCAGGGCGGTGGCGATATGATTGACCGTGTGACTTTTGAAGAAACAACGTTTCAAAATGCCCCGCATCGTTTCGAAGCCGGCACACCTGCCATTATCGAAGCGATTGGACTGAACGCCGCCATTGAATATGTTGAGAGCATTGGTCTCGAAAACATCGCGGCCCATGAAGTCGGGCTTTTGCATTACGCGACTGAGCGTCTGCAAAGCATTGAAGGCTTACATGTTATCGGCAATGCTGATGAGAAGGCCTCCATTATTTCGTTTGTGATGGACGATGCGCATATCTCGGACATTGGTACGATCATAGATCGTGCTGGTGTTGCGGTACGCGTAGGTCATCACTGTGCGCAGCCGTTGATGGATCGTTATGGGATTCCTGGTACGGCCCGGGCATCCTTCGGTCTTTATAATACCAAGCAGGAAATTGACGCCCTGCACGACTCTCTTTTGATTGTAAAAGAGATGTTTTCATAATGTTTGGACTTTTTAAAAAGAAAGAGATACCTGTGAACGATACACCAACAGTTACAGAACCCGCAGCGGTTCCGGCCACTCCTGAGAAAACACAAGCCGAGATCGATGCTGCTGAAGCCAAAGTGCAAGCGTCTCTCGTGCCGCGGGACGTGTTTGTCCCGCCGCCGGGTATGGAACCGGGTACACCAAGTCATATTCCTGGTTTTGATTTTTCACCCGTTGATCCAGATGAAGAATTTCGTGCAAAGGGCGGTAGCCCACTGGCTGATGGCGTAGACGTCGCGACGGAAGAAGCGATTGTTGATGCATTACAGACGGTTTATGACCCAGAAATCCCAGTGAATATTTATGATTTGGGATTAATTTATAAAATTGATATAGCGGAAAATGGCGAAATCAAAATCGATATGAGTTTGACGGCTCCAGGTTGCCCGGTTGCCGGTGAAATGCCAGGAATGGTCGCACGCGCTGTTGAAGAAGTTGAAGGCACCGGCAAGATTGAAGTCTTGTTGGTTTGGGACCCGGCGTGGTCACCTGAATTAATGTCAGAAGATGCAAAGCTGGCGCTTGGAATGGGTTGATCCCGTATAACAAGTAAGATACCAAAGATAAAAGACGGACGGAGAGAACTAAAATGACCGAACAATCAAAGCCACAGCTGATCAGCTTGACGGATAATGCCGCGCAGCATGTCCGCGAATTGATGACAAAAAGCGATACGCCAGTTGCTGGATTACGGGTGACGATCAACACCAAAGGGTGTTCAGGTCTTTCTTATGTCTTTGAATATGCAGAAGAAAAACGCCCATTCGAAGAAGAAGTCGATTATGACGGTGCGCGGGTCTTTATCGATCCGATGGCCACGATGTTCCTGGTTGGCGCCGAAATGGACTTCGAAGATGGCGCCCTCAGAAGCGGCTTCACCTTTAATAATCCTAACGAAAAAAGCCGCTGCGGATGTGGTGAAAGCTTCTCGGTCTAAATCTCGTGAGTGTCTATAAAGTTACCTTTATCCATCCTGATGGTCGTGAACAGATGTGCGAAGCCCCGGAAGGGCTCTCGGTCCTTGAGGTTGCGCACCGGAACATGATAGATATTGAAGGTGCCTGCGAAGGCTCGATGGCGTGTTCCACATGTCATGTGATCGTCGGTACGGATTGGTTCGATAAACTGGATGAGGCAGAAGAAGAGGAAGAGGATATGCTCGACCTCACATTCGGCCTTAAGCGAACATCACGCCTTGGTTGTCAAATTCGGATGAGCGCTGATCTTGATGGCCTCGTCGTTCAGCTCCCCAAAGAACACCGCAATATTATGTGATCATCTCACCCCTCTCCCTTGGGAGAGGGCAGCGCGTAGCACCGGTTGAGAAGTCGTTATACAGTATGAATGGCTCGAACCCCCTCATCCAGTCTTTCTCCCGAAGGAGAAGGGGCTCACGTACGTACATTTCTCTTACGATGAGATAGGGGAATACACCTAAACCAGCTTCACCAATTGCTTGCCGACGTTTTTACCTTCCAGCATGCCGATGAACGCGCTCGGTGCATTCTCAATACCTTGCGCAACGGTTTCCCGCGAAATGAGGCGGTCTGCAACAATAAGGTCTTCGATCTCGGCGCGTGCCTCTGGCCAGCGGGCTTTGTGCACATTCAAAACAAAGCCTTCCATGGTCAAAGATTTATCAAAGAAAAGATGCATGTTCTTAACGCCGTAGCTTGCACCTTCTTCGTTATATGCTGACAAAACACCACACACCGGGATGCGGCCGAATTTGTTCATGTTGGCCATCGCGGCATCAAGAACGGCGCCGCCCACATTATCGAAATAGACATCGACACCATCTGGTGATGCGGCACGAATTTGCGCTTCAAGGTCTGGCGCTTTGTAATCGACACAGGCATCAAAGCCGAAATCCTCGACGACAGTTTTACATTTATCAGGACCACCTGCGATGCCGATGGCTTTGCAGTCCATAGCTTTGGCAAGCTGACCCACGGTGCCGCCAACCGATCCCGCAGCGGCTGAAACCAAAACGGTTTCTCCAGCTTTGGCGCGCCCGGTGATCTTTAAGCCAATCCACGCCGTGGTCCCCGTAGACCCGCACGCGCCCAAGTATGCGCTTAATGGCACATCTTGTTTAGGTGTGATGATGAAATCGAGATCGGTGCCATCCGAGACAACATGGGTCTGCCAGCCGAGCCGTCCAACCACATGTGTGCCGACAGGGAAGTCAGCGTTCTTGGTCTCAATGACTTCGCCCAGAACGCGTCCGATCATCAGATCGCCCGGAGCGAGAAAGCGTGGCGCATATGTCCAACCACCGCCCATTAGCATCCGCTGATAAGGATCAAGCGAGAGAAAATAGTTTTTGAGGAGAAATTGTCCATCTTCGATGCCGGGCATTGGCACTGTGACGATATCGAAATTGTCTGGTGTCGGTAAACCTTTGGGTTCGCTTTTGAATAGGACCTGCGTATTGGACATTTTACTTCCTCGTCTCTCGTGTTACGGGACTACAGTGATTATCTTGGGTGTAGAGGGCGGATTAACAAGCCGAACGTTTGGGGCTAGGTCAAAATGGATCAATCATTAAGAACTGCATTGCAAGGTGTGACGACAGCAACGTTAACAACGGTGATGTTAAAGCGCGGTATTCGCACCACTTGGTTAAAAGGCACGATGCCTTATGCAACGGCTGAAAACCGAATTGTGGGCCCGGCCTTCACCATGCGCTTCATTCCAGCTCGCGAAGATCTAGCAACGCCCGAAGCCTGGAAGTCACCAAATTCTACGCGTGCCGCCATCGAAGAAATGTCCGAAGGATGTGTATGTGTCGTCGATGCGCGCGGTATCGACACGGCAGGTGTGTTTGGTGATATCCTTACGCTACGCATGAAAAAACGTGGCGTGACCGGGATGGTGACAGACGGTGTGATGCGGGATTCAGCAGGTGTGAAAGCCACGGATTTACCGATCTGGTGTAGTGGAACAGCCGCGCCAGCTGCGATTGCGACGATGGCTTTTGTGGGCTGGCAGGAACCGATTGGATGCGGCGGTACAGCTGTATTTCCGGGCGATATAATTGTGGCTGATGAAGACGGCGCCGTGGTGATTCCTCAAGCGATTGTCGGTGAGGTCGCTGCACTTGCGACAGAACAGGAAAAGTTTGAAGCCTGGATTGTGGGTGAAGTGGAAAAAGGTTGTAAGCTGCCAGGTTTATATCCACCTGATGATGAGACGCTGGCACGCTACAAAAAGGAACAAGAAGATGGATGATGGTGTAAAACCAAAGATACCGGCACCGTATACTGGACCAAATGTGGTCGGTGGACTGGACGAAATTTTTATTCAAGATGCGTTTACCAATGATGACGAGCGGCTATGGGTGCCATTGGCACCGGATCGCTGGTCACGGCCATTGTGCCTAAATGTGTCGCAGGGCTACTGGGTTCATTTGACCAAAGTTAAAGGGGGTGGGTTCCTGTCACGCCACCGCCATCCGGCACCGGTGCATGGGTTTGTTATCAAAGGCACGTGGCGATACCTCGAACATGATTGGGTCGCAGGGCCGGGCTCATACCTGTTTGAGCCACCAGGTGAAATCCATACGCTGGTTGTTGATGAAGATTGTGACGAGATGATTACGCTGTTCCACAATACGGGTGCGATTATCTATTGCGACGAAGACGGTAAGACAACAGGTACAACGGATGTGTTTGACCGTGTTGAAGCCTGTCGCAAACATTTCATCGATGTGGGTTTGGGCGTGGACTTTGTTGAGCAATTCATCCGCTGACATTGTGTCAGATCGATAAGGGGAACGTGTGATGATGCGGAATGTATTGATACTTGTAGCCGTCGTAGCGGTATTGCTCGGATATCAACTTTATACGCATAAGTCTGAAGTGTCTGAGCGGGCGTTGCAGCCCAAGAACGAACAAATCGTTTCCCAGGGCCAAGCGTTATACATGGCGCATTGCGCAAGCTGTCATGGCGACAACCTTGAAGGACAAGAAAACTGGCGGCAGCGATTGGCCTCAGGACGTTTGCCAGCGCCGCCCCATGATGAAACCGGGCATACCTGGCACCACGATGACGAGGCGCTGTTCAATGTGACGCAGTATGGTCCGCAATACGTTGCCGGCGCAGATTATCAAAGCGACATGCCAAGCTTTGAAGGCGTGATCAGTGATGCCGAGATCGTTGCCGTTTTATCGTTCATCAAGTCTACGTGGCCCGCAAAGGCACAGGCCACCCATGACGAAATCAATCGTCGGTCAGAGATCACACGACAGCAGCAGAATTAATAATTTAAAATGATAGGCGAGCTTAAATAAACGATTTTTCGCAAACAGTAGCTTTGCGCATTCCATCGGGCGTTTGAACCTCGATAATGGTGCCGTCGTCCCAATATTCACGATCAATCATCCCGATAGCGACATTGGTTTCAAAGTCTGGGGACCAGACAGCGGATGTTATCTCACCAATTTCTTTACCATCGACAAATGCTAGCCACATATTGGTGCATAATGGAACTTTGTCGCCGTCGATAGATATGCTACGGATTTGCCGCATGGGCCCTTCCATGGCGACGCGCAGCAAGGCATCACGACCCACGCACCCAATCGCCAGGATTGTGTCACAGAACCTGCCCAAGCCGCACTCATGCGGTGTATTCCTCCAATTCATATCATTGCCGTAAGACAGTAAGCCAGCCTCGACGCGTTCAATAGCGTTCGGGCATCCTGCACGTACATTAAGATCTGCACCCGCTTCCATCAGTGCATCCCACAAAGGCTCACCATATTCGGTGCCGTCGACATAAATCTCATAACCACCTTGTTTGGAATACCCTGACCGGGCAATTGCCATGGATTGGCCTAGAAAGTCATACATTCGAAACTTGAAAAACTTAATGTCGCGGACACTTTCACCAAATACACGCGCCATCAGGTCTTCGGCTTTGGGGCCCTGGATGGCGAGGGGAGAGACATCTGGTTCGTTAACATCGACATCAAGCCTGAAGCCGTACGCAATACCTTGCGCCCAATAAAGCGTGTCGTTGTCAGCAATGGAGATGTAAAATTTCTCTTCGTCAAACTTGAGGGCGACTGGATCATTCAGCATGCCCCCTGTGGCATCGACAATTGGCACGTAATAGCACTGACCAGGTGTCATCGCGCGAAGATCGCGCGGTGTGAGCATTTGCATCAATTTGGCAGCATCAGGCCCTTTGATTTCAATTTGTCGTTCACACGACACATCCCAAATTTGAACATGTTTTTTAAGATGATGATAATCAGCTTCGACGCTTTTGAATACGGTCGGCAAAAGCATATGATTATAGACGGTGTAGGCTTTTACCCCTGCCTCGGTGACGCGGCGTGTAAAGGGTGTGTGGCGCAGGCGGCGCGAAATCGAAAGCAGGGGAGCGTTCATGCAGAAACCTCTTATCCAAAATTACATAAATGAGCACGCCAACGCATTGGCAGCAATTTATCGTGCCTAATTTTTTTTATTGTGGATATCAAAATCGTACCTGCAGATGACGATTTTTTAGAGACGATAATGTGGTTCATTATATGGAAATCTGAAAAAAAATAGCTATTGATCCCAAGGCGAACACGAAAGACTATATCGATCGATGATTTTGAAATGTTATGTAAGGGAAAAATGCAGACCATGAGCACGATAAAAATTGCTGATAGAATGTCTAGAATTCAACAGTCAGCCAGCTCAGTGGCGACGCAAAGGGCACGCTTGTTGCGCGCCGAGGGGCATGATGTTGTGACGTTAAGCGTTGGAGAGCCTGACTTTCCAACCCCTGAACATATTATCGATGCAGCGGCTGCTGGCGCTAAGCGCGGCGAAACGCGGTATACTCATGCAGCTGGAACACCGGCGTTGAAGCAAGCGATTGTTGATAAATTCAAACGCGAAAACGGGCTTGAGTACACATTGGACGAAGTCATGGTCTCAAGCGGTGGCAAGCAAGTGATCTTTGATGCCATCATTTCAACGATTGAAAAAGACGACGAAGTTATCGTACCTGCACCGTATTGGATTTCATATATCGATCATGTGAAGTTCGCAGGCGGCACCCCGGTCGTTGTTGAATGCTCCGAACAAAACGATTTCAAACTAATGCCTGACCAACTCGAAGCGGCCATAACATCTAAGACACGTTGGCTGATTATTAACTCGCCAAGTAACCCGAGCGGTGCTGTTTATAGCGAAGCTGATTTGAAAGCGCTGGGTGAAGTTCTGTTACGCCATCCAAATGTCGCAATCCTCTGCGATGATATCTATGAGCATATTCTTTATGACGGGCATAAATTTGCGACCTTGGCGGCTGCTGAGCCGCGTCTATTTGATCGAACTGTAACCATGAACGGCGTTTCAAAAGCGTATTCAATGACGGGGTGGCGGATCGGATATTGTGGTGGGCCTGTGTATTTGTTGAAAGAAATGACAAAGCTCCAACAGCAAGTGACGGGTAGTAACTCTGCGGTCAGTCAGGCCGCCGCACTTGCTGCGCTCACAGGGCCCCAGGATTTCGTTGCAGAGCGTACACAGAAATTCCAGGACCGCCGGGACCTTGTTGTGTCGATGATCAATCAAGCGAAAGGATTGAGCTGCGATACACCAAAGGGTGCGTTTTACGTATTCCCGAATTGTGCTGAATTGATGGGCAAGAAAACCCCGGACGGCAAAGTCATTGAGAACGATACAGACTTGGTCATGTACTTCTTGGAAATCGAACATGTTGCGGTTGTTCAAGGTGCCGCATACGGGCTATCGCCATTCTTTCGTATATCGTTCGCAACGTCTGACGAAGAACTTATTAAGGGATGTAAGCGGATTCAGCGGGCCTGTGCAGCATTGGTTTAAGTGCGGTGATTGCGTAAAAATTCTTTAAAGGCATCGCAAAGGCGACACGTATTTGTTTGACCGACAGATCGTTCGACATGTCTTGAAAATTGAGGCGGTACTCGTCTTCAAAATGCTCTTTAAGCCAATCTTCAATAGGGCCAATTGCAAAGGATGTTTTGAATGTCAGGCCGCAGGCAAACGTAGTGCGGACACCGTTTTTTCGACGGTCGACGCCCTTAAAGTCTGTCCTTTCTGCTGCAGGCTTTTTATTCTGGCTACCGCCTGCAATGATTTCAAGAATGCCCATCGTTATATATAGATCCAAATTTTATCTCATTGTGCTGATATCATAAGTGAAAACAGCACGTTTTGCTATGATATACCTCAATCGGCCTATGGTAAGCTGATATATCGATCCCGATGTGAAATAACTATTTTGAAACATCGGTTGATTGGTTAACCTCGTACGATGTTCACACTGCATCCAACACTCGAGCGCGACAGTTTGCCTATTGTTGAGGACGATGACCTCGTGCTTCGGCTTATCAATGATGCGCGCTATCCTTGGGTCATTATTGTACCGAAGGTCCCCGATATTCGAGAACTGCACGAATTGAGTGAGCCAATGTTCGACAAAATAATGGCGTTGGTGCGCCATGTTGGTGGCGTCATGACGACAGCGTTCGCTGCTGACAAAATCAATACGGCTGCCATTGGGAATATGGTGCCTCAGCTACATATTCATATCGTCGCACGGCGCGAAGATGATGCAGCTTGGCCTGCGCCCGTTTGGGGTGTGGGTGAGATGCAACCGCTCGAGCAGGGTGAAGTCACACGTCGGGTTTCATGTATCCGAGACGGATTAGGTCTCAGCTAGAACAGCCGGCAACAAGACAGTGACGCGTAATCCGCCCCCGTCGCGATTGCTCAGATGAATTTGGCCACCATGCCGAAGGATACTATCTCTGGCGATGGCCATGCCGAGACCAACGCCGCCAGTTTTTGAGCTGCGCGAGCCTTCAAGGTGCACAAAAGGTTCAAACACACGCTCATGTTCAGCTGTTGGAATACCTGGACCATCATCATCAATAATGATTTGGTTGTCATTGTTTTCGGCAGTCGTCAGTGACACGCGGGCATGCTTTCCATAGGTGGCTGCATTCTGAATTAGATTGCTGAATGCGCGGCGTAGCGATGTTGGGCGACACGGATAGACGATGCGCTCATTCGTGATACATGTGGCATCAAGGCCAAGCCCACCAAGATCATCGGTAATTGCCGTCAATAATGCGTTGAGGTCTGAGGGGCGTGTGGGCTCATCAGACGCTTCTTCTCGGGCGAATGCTAATGTTGCTTCGACCATCTGTTGCATCACATGCAGTGTCGCAATCATCTGGTCTCGCGCTTCTTTATTTTTCAACATTTCGGCTCGAAGGCGCAACGATGTAATCGGGGTTCTCAAGTCATGACGGATCGCCGCCAGCATGTTCGTCCTGTCCTGAACGAACTTATGTAACCGATGTTGCATCTCGTTGAATGCATGAATGGTGTCGCGAATATCGGCGGGGCCTTCCGGGGTGAGCGGCGCAACGGTTTCGCTTCGGCCCAGTCTTCCAGCCACCTCGGATAAGCGTTGGAGAGGTTTGGTGATGCGGCGGAGTGCGATGACAACAATCAAACTAATCACCAGCGCGGCAATAAAGAATGTTATCCACCCATCGGGCCTTATCAATTGACGCGGGGGGCGGGTATGAACGGCGGCGTTCATCCAGCGGTGATCACTTAGCTCAATGGAAATATATACATTGGCGCGTTTGGCCCGTCTTGGTGCATTTTTAAATGCATGACTGATGCGCCAGGCTTTATTCTCATGGTCGTCATGGGAATCACGGAAATGTTTTCTTATGACGACATGGACGCGTGATGTATCCAGGTCGCCAAGTTCCTCGGTAATCCGCTCAGCGAGTTCATGGGCCCGCTCTAAATTTTCATCTTCGTCATGACCATATGTGGGCTTTGTAATGGAAGACGGTGTATCGGAAATCCATATCTGGACGCGCTTTGAATTTAAGGTATCGGCGACTTTACCTTGTAGCTCTGGAGACGTACTGCGGAGCAAGGCGGCGAACGGATAAATACGTTCGGTTAGAAACCGCGATTCAGCGCCCTTATAGAATGAGCGTGTTTCCCCACGAATGATCAGGGCGCTTATAACTTGTGCACTCAAAAGGGCGACGATTAACAATGCAATCGTCTGGCCCGTCAGATGTCTTGGCCGAAGCTTCAAAAGGATGCGTTTGGCTCAGCTCATATCTCAGCCACGTCAGCAGCCAGAGTGTATCCAACGCCCCATACCGTTTGAATGATTTTAGGTTTCTTTGCGTCGGCTTCAATCTTTTTTCGAAGGTGGCTGATTTGATTGTCGATGCTGCGATCAAACAGGACGGCGTCTCGACCAGCTGTCAGATCCAATAGTTGATCACGACTTAAAACCATATTTGGGCGTTGTAGTAGGATGGTTAAAAGGCGGTATTCCGCCGTCGATAATGAAACGGAAACGCCCTTGGAATCGAGAAGCTCTCGGCGCTGAGTATCAAGTATCCAGTTCGCAAACGTTAAATTCCCTGAAGGCGTTGGTGCAACATCACTGGGTATCGCGTTCGTGCGGCGCAAGACAGCTTTAATGCGCGCGAGCAATTCTCGGGGGTTAAATGGCTTGGTGAGATAATCGTCAGCGCCAACCTCAAGGCCGACAATCCGATCGGTCTCTTCGGCCATCGCCGTTAATAGGATGACCGGTATATCTGTTGTTTTGCGTAAGTGTCGGCAAAGCGAAAGGCCATCTTCGCCAGGCATCATGATGTCAAGGACAATCAGATTTGGCGCTGTGCTTTTGAGCATCTCTCTGAGCGCACTGCCGCCATTTGCACTGGATACCCGCATCCCGTTTTTGCTGAGGTATTTTGCCAATGGCTCGCGAATATCGTCTTCGTCATCTACGACAAGAATATGTGGTGCTTTGTTCATAACCTACTCCATAGACCGCAATGGCCTGCCGTCAGTAGAAGAAAATTGTATCTAAATGTGGCAGTCCATTGTGCGGGGACATTTTGCGACAATTCAACATGGCTGTGACAAAGTTTTTGCCGTTGCGGCGGTTAGGTTCTGTGCATCGTAAACTTACACATGAGGAAGATAATGAAACACAGAACAAAGATACTCTCCACCTTAGGCGTTATTGCTGGCGTTGCCATTGCTGGATTTAGCATGACGTCTATTGCGCATAGTGAATACTATCAGAAATTTGGTGGACACGAGACTGCAGAACGGGGCGACCATGGTAAGCGGCATAAGGGCAAATCGGCCATGAAGATGCTATCGCGTTATGACGAAAATGGTGATCGCGCGATTACGCTGGATGAGGTCATGACGGCCCGCGGCAAACAGTTCAGTAAGTTTGACGTGAACAATGACGGGACACTCGATCTCTCTGAATTCGAAGGCTTATGGATGGCCGAGATGCGTCACCGCATGGTGGACCGCTTCCAGGACCATGACAGCGATGGCGATGGCAAAATCAATGCTGAAGACTTCTTGGCAAAGGTCGCACACATGATTGAGCGCATGGACCGAAATCAAGACGGTAAAGTGGATCGCTCAGACATGAAACGTCACAAGAAAGATCACGATTAAACGTGCAGTAAAGCTGAGGACGTTTGGTCAGATCAGACAGGTCTGGCCGGACCGCCTTTTGGTAAACTGATCATGGTGATGAAACGCCGTGGTCCGTCTTGCTTGCTCCCAACTTCCCCGCCATGAGCTTCGACGATGGCTCGAATGAGGGGTAGCCCACGGACCAGGCCGTCTTGTTCCGGTGCACCAATTGGGCGTGGCCCTTGCGGAGTTTTAGTCACAAGAGGGGCTTCGGGTGAGATGACCTGTAATGTCAGGCCGGTGCTCTCATCAAACGAGGTTTCAACGTCAACGGTTTGTCCGCGCCCAGTCGACTCAATCGTTGCAGCAATCAGTTTTCGTATTCCTTGGGTGAGGCGGTCTTCATCTCCAAGAGCGCTGCCTTTAGCGGAACCCCATTTGCGTCGCAGGGTGACGCCGCGTCGGTCAGCATTACCAGCAGCAACGCGGCAAGCGCTATCTACGACGGCTTCCAGGTCTATTTGGGTCAATTGACCCAAGGGGATATTGACGCCGTACTCGGCCAATGTGGTATCGACCAAATTATTCATCGCGTCTAAAAGATGTGACGCCGCATGACGGATGTCACGGGCGTATTCTGCGTAACCCACAGGATGAACAGGCCCAAGCGTCTCGTCTGCAATCATTTCTGAGAAGCCAACGATAGCCGTCAACGGTGTCCGTAATTCATGACTTAGTTGATTGAGGAGGCCAATCAAAGGCTCTTCCTGGTCATCGGACGTCGACATGCGCGTTAAGGCGCGTTCAGAAGGGGCATCAAAAGGCTGGCCCAGCCGGTCGCCACACTCAGTGACAAACTTTTCGAGTTCATCGGCCACATGCTTGGAAATATCGATGCGACGACGGCGGCCATCAGAGTGATCGCGGACTTTAGCGATCGCATGGCGCCGTTCAAGCTCAGCAAGTCCGGTGATCGCCGTGCCTTTTGAAAGGTCGGTCGCCAGGTAAATATCTGTTACGCTGGGCACAATATTCTGTAAATGGCTCTGCATAAGGAAGTACAAGATGTCCCAAGTCGATCTATTGAACGCATTTGGGTCTTCTGTGATGGAAAGAAGGTTCCGTAATCGGTCTGATATGTCTCTGTGACGATAAAGCTCATACCGCAGAACATGTTCTACGATGCGCGCCCTCTCTTCAGGTTTTTCAGAGGATTTTTCATCTTCAACTAATAAATTCATTGCAAACTCCTCGTCTAGAGATTGCTACAAATAATGCATTACTGAGACAAAATGTAAATAGGTTTAATAATATATCCTATTGGGTTTCATCGCCACGCAGACCTATGTGCATCATGAGACCGACAATAAGACCTTTTATGCGGGGAAGGAACCAAAACGTCAGCACAGCGGTGAGAGGCAGCCAAATCTTCAAGTTCATAGAAATGGACATTGGAGATGATTTTTCGACGATTAAGATCATTGGCACAATAATGTGACCGACGATGAACATCGTTAAGTAAGGAGGAAAGTCATCTGCTCGAATAGCCCCCAACTCGTGATGACATGTGCCACAGGATTCCGGTGTCTTCAGAAAGCTTGCAAACAAGCGTGTTTCACCACATCGAGGGCATTTTTGACGGAAGCCGCGCCAGAGCAATGTTGATAATTTTGGCAGCGCAATGGTCTCGGCAGCGATTGAGTTATTCATGGGATTTCTTCATACAATTTGAAATTGAAGGGATGCGTTAAGGTGTCCTGGTAACTCCTGTATGCACTCTATATCCTAGCAAATTCAGCAGGTGAGGTCACATGTTTAATATCTATTTGCCGGTCTACGACATCCTCGCATTTACAGTGTTTATTGTGGGTTGGGTGTCGTATTCAATCTATGCGGATCAAACAGCTAAATCACAGCGTCCGGTTGCTGTGGTCATAGATGACTATCGGTTACGCTGGATGGAACGCATGCTTGAGCGTGAAAATCGGATGCCTGATGTGAATATTGCCGTATCATTTGTCCGGGTCAGTATGATGTTTGCGTCGACATTCATATTGTTTCTAGCTGGATCGTTGGCTATGCTTGGCCAGGTCGACAATGTCCGCGAGATTATTGCTGGTCTCGCGCATGCACACCCTGCGTCGCGCATACTCATGGAAATTCAGCTTTTCATTCTAATGGCAATATTTGTTTATGCATTTTTCAAATTTATATGGGCTATTCGATTATTCGATAACATGTTGATTTTACTTGGTGCTGCGCCACAAAACATAGATTGCGATGAGACGATCAAGCGTGAGTATCCAAAATACATGGCTCAAGTTGCCAATCGTGCAAACTTTAATCTTAATCGCGGACAGCGGGCTTACATCTTCGGCTTGGGATTGTTACCCTGGTTTTTACATCCACTTTTGCTTGTGGCTTCAACGATTGTTGTCATCGCGGTCCTGTATCGTCGTGATTTCTGCTTGGTTTCACTCTGCGCCCTTGAGGACCCCCGAGCACACCATGAGGTACGTTGAGGCGTCTCACCCCTTGTGATACCGCAAAGAGTGCGTATATTCCGGCCATGATACAGATTGTCCCTCAAAAGCCAGCCAAAGACACGCGCGTTGTTGTTGCGATGTCTGGTGGCGTCGATAGCTCGGTAACGGCCGCATTAATGGCCGAAGCTGGTTTTGATGTCGTTGGCGTGACGCTACAGCTTTATGATCATGGGGAAGCGGTACAAAAGAAGGGTGCCTGCTGCGCCGGTCAGGATATCTACGATGCCAAGCGTGTCGCTGATACCCTGAGCATTCCTCATTATGTGCTGGATTATGAGACCCGTTTCCGTGAAGAGGTAATGGAAGATTTCGCCGATACGTATTTGCGTGGCGAAACGCCAATACCCTGTGTGAAATGCAATCAAACGGTTAAGTTTCGGGACTTGCTTGGCACCGCCAAGGACCTCGGCGCAGAAGCCATGGTTACGGGCCACTATGTGCGCCGCGTTGAAGGTCCTAACGGTGCGGAAATGCATCGTGCACTGGATCATTCCAAAGACCAGAGTTATTTCCTTTTTTCGACGACGCGAGAGCAGCTGGATTTTCTGCGCTTTCCGCTTGGCGATATGGACAAGGCAGAAACCCGCCGTCATGCGCAGCGCTTTGCACTGCCGGTCGCGGAAAAGCCTGAAAGTCAGGATATTTGTTTCGTGCCAAACGGATCTTACGCCCGTGTGGTTGAGCGTTTGCGCCCCGGCGCATGTGATCCCGGTGACGTGGTTGATCTTGAGGGCAATGTCCTCGGTATGCACGATGGCATCATCAATTTCACTGTCGGACAACGTCGTGGCTTAGGCGTCGCCGCCGGCACACCGATGTATGTTGTGAAGATCGAGCCTGATCTAAAGCGTGTCGTCATTGGTCCGAAAGACGCGCTGCTGTGTGAAGCCATTCGGGTCACCGAGATGAACTGGCTTGATCATGCACCGCTCACCGATAAGCCGCGCCGCGTGAAGGTCAAAGTCCGCTCAACGACAGAACCCGTCGATGCAGATATCTATGATGATGGTGACGACATTCACGTGAAGTTCGTTCAGCCACAGGCCGGTGTCGCACCGGGGCAAGCCTGTGTTGCATATGAAGGTGACAAGGTTCTAGGCGGCGGCTGGATCGAGCGCTAGGTATTCCTGTTATTAGGAAGCTATTAGCGGATCACTTAAAGCTGGTGAGTGATACCAATTTTCCATATGTGGCTTGAATATCCAGCGGTAAAATTGCCATTATTCGAGCTGATATCCGCGTCCGATGTTCCGAAGAATCTGTACCCAATATCTACCGAGGTTTTATCATTTAGCGGAAACAATGCTCCGGAGCCGAACTGGTACGCCATAACAAAATCGTCCCCATCTAAGTTTGATGACGAGTTTCGAAGTTCCGTATCTGTAATGTTATGGTAGGCAGTTCCGATACCACCGATTAAATAAGAAGTCGTATGACTAAATAATTTGAACTCAAATCTAGCGTTTGCCAGTAACGATAGAACGGTGACGTCACCAGTAATATTTGTTTCTTCATATTCAGCGGATTGATAAGCCCCTTCAAGTTCAAAACTCAAGCCATTGCCAAATTTGTACCCAAGAGAAGAACTTGTGTAGAACGCTGGAAATGAGAAGTCGGCCCCTCCCACACTTGAACTGTCTGTGTAGGATTGCTGGGGAACTCCAGCCAAGCCAAGTGATGCAGAAATAAGATATCCTGTTGATGGTTCATTAGAGTTTTCTGCACGGTTCTCTATATCTTTATCAATTTTTTCCAGTGCGGCATCTGGAACCTGATAGGTGTTCTGCTCGGCGTCGCGTTGCGGTAGTTCCCCGCCCGGAAGCGGGTCCGGTTGCGGTTGCTGATTTCCCGGCGCCGTCCACTGCCTTGGCGCTTGAGGGCTTGGCGTTTGCGCCTGTTGCTGTCTTTGCGGGCTTGCTGGTTGCTGATAGCGTTGTTGTTGCTGCGGTACAGAATTGAACTGTGCGCGCTCGTATTCTTCAACAGCGCGCTGCATGTTGGCATTGTTTTGCTCAGCCTTCAGCCAGTCGCTTATCGACAACGGGCGTTGCTGTGACAAAGCCTCACCTGAGATACCAACGATGAGCGTAGGCACAAGAACGCTAAGCGCAATAAGTGATTTTGGGGTCAAATGACGGCACATATACAGAACCTTCTGTCTAAGCCGGGCTTTAATCGCTCAGGTCTTCTGACCTAAATCTTTTGGTGCACCGCGACCCGCTTAAGGATCATAGTGGAAAATACGCTTCAAGATATCCGTGAGAGCATTAATATTTGATAAAAGAACATCTATAGTTGTGACGTTGCACGAGCGGCTTCTCCCGCTTCGTCACCCCGGCGAAGGCCGGGGTCCAGCTGCCGAACTGGATTCCGGCCTGCGCCCGAATGACGAGGAGTAGAGATTGTGTAATTAAAAACCACAGGAAAATGAAAAGGAATGCCACATTAGCGAAATCAAGCCCCGAGCTCGGACAACTTTTCCGCAGCTTTCTGTGCTTCCTGTTGTCGCGCCCACATATCCGCGTAGACGCCCTCCACACTCAAAAGGTCGGTATGTGTGCCACGCTCAACAATTTCGCCTGCCTGTAAAACCAGAATTTCATCAGAATCAATGATGGTGGATAACCGATGCGCAATCGACAGCGAGGTGCGGTTCTGTGAGACATCTTTGAACGAGTTGAGAATGTCCTGTTCAGTGCGGCTATCCAATGCAGATGTTGCCTCATCAAACACCAGAATGCGTGGGTTCTTGAGGATCGTGCGAGCAATGGCAACGCGTTGTTTCTCACCGCCCGAGAGCTTGAGTCCACGTTCACCGACTTTAGCCTGATAGCCGTCTGGTAAACTCATGATGAAATCATGAATACGTGCAAGTTTGGCGGCGTCTTCGATGTCTGCCGGTGACGCGGTCGGGTCACCATAGGCGATGTTGTAATAAATGGTGTCGTTAAACAGGACGGTATCTTGCGGCACGATCCCTATGGCTGCGCGCAGGGACTGCTGTGTCACGTCTCGGATGTTGGCGTCATCGATGGTGACGGTCCCTTCGTTGACGTCGTAGAACCGGTATAAAATACGCGAGATCGTTGATTTGCCGGACCCAGACGGACCGACCAGCGCAACCTTGTGACCAGCCGGGACCTCGAACGAAATGTTTTTTAATATCTGGCGGCGGGGATCATACGCAAAAGACACGTCTTTAAACGAGATCGCGCCGGGGCCTTCCAGAAGGGGCTTTGCGTTATCATGGTCTGCGATGTCCGAAGTTTCGCGGAGCAACTCGAACATCGCCTCCATATCGGTCAGAGAGCGTTTGATCTCGCGGTAGACAAAGCCCAGGAAGTTTAGCGGCATAAAGACCTGGATCAGATACGAATTCACCAAAACAAAATCACCGATGGTCATCGTGCCGTCGGCGACCCCATGTCCGGCCATGATCATGGCGACGGTGACACCTGAGGTAATAATGATGCCTTGACCGATGTTCATCAGCGCAAGCGATGTGCCGCTTTTGATGGCGGCGCGCTCATAGGACTGCAAGGCGCTATCGAAGCGTTTGGCCTCGTGATCTTCATTGCCGAAATACTTAACGGTCTCGAAGTTCAGTAAGCTATCAATGGCTTTGGTATTCGCTTCGCTATCCATCTCGTTCATGGTGCGGCGAAATTTAAGGCGCCATTCTGTCACCAGTAACGTCCAGATGATAAAGATCAGCAAGATCACTAACGTCAGCGCAGCGTATTTCACCCCATACAAATGCCAGAGAATGCCGCACACCAGGGTGATCTCGAGGATTGTGGGTAAAACGTTGAATAACATAAAACGCAGTAAGAATTCGATGCCTTTGGTGCCACGCTCAACAGCGCGACTGATGCCACCGGTTTTCCGTTCGAGATGGAACCTGAGCGACAAATGATGCAGATGGCGGAAGGTTTTGAGGCCTGCCAGGCGAATCGCACGCTGGGCAACACGCGTGAATACGGCATCGCGAAGTTCGCCAAATGCCTGTGCGAGGACCCGACAAAGCCCATATCCGATCAATAAAGCGATAGGAACTGCTATAATTGCATTTGTTGTGTCGGCACCCGTAAGGCTGTCGACAGCTTCTTTGTAGAATATAGGGACTGATACGTTCGTTGCTTTCGCAGCGATTAATAAAATTATCGCGATAACAACGCGCACGCGAAGACCTGCCTCACCTTTTGGCCAGAGGTAAGGGAGCAGGGTTTTCAGGGTATTCCATTCATCCTTGGGCCCCGAAGGCCCTGGACCGGGTTCACGGCTGCGCATGGTGTTCTCGCGTTGCAGTTTAAGCTCCCTTTATATAGGGTGCGCGGGCTTAAAGGCCAACGAAAGTAAGATTTGGCCATGGATAACCACACCTCCCTTATCTACACATATTTAGCTTTCTAAACCTGATAGCTGGAATTTTCTGAGATATGGGTGTGATGAATATTTGGAAATATACATTTCTAAATCTAACCCAAAGATGTTGTTGATTTCATTGGAGGTTATTTTTCAAGTCTTCAATCGTATCCAATTACAGACTTAGTTATATTTGCGATGTAGGAAATATAAACATGAGGGTGGCAGATATGGCTAAAGCGAAGGTGCTTACTAAAGACGAGATGAAGCGTGTAGAGAAGATAATTGCTGCTGATAGTAATGC
>DGOK01000090.1:0-4922 GCA_002389385.1 Rhodospirillaceae bacterium UBA4468
GCTTGTTGAGAGTGATCAAAGAAAAGCAACTTTCATGCGTGAAGTCGCTAGAGAAACAGGGACAGATGTTGATGTTCATGTTGCGCGGATTGAAGACTTGCCTTCACTAGATGCCGATATTGTTACAGCGCGGGCGCTTGCGCCTTTGCCAAAACTCCTTCCATGGGTTCACCGCCATTTGAAAAAAGGTGGTAAATCTGTACTTATGAAGGGGGCTGGTGTCGATCAAGAATTGACCGAAAGCACGAAACAATGGACAATGAATGTGGTCCGAAAGTTTAGTATATCTGACGCATCCGGAACCATTCTCATTGTTAATGACCTTTTGCCCCTAACAGATAGCTGATCATATTTTGCACCCACATCGTACCCGTATTATCTCGATTGCGAACCAGAAAGGTGGTGTTGGTAAAACAACTACAGCCATTAATCTCGCGACCGCGCTTGCTGCCATTAAACAGAAAGTTCTGATTATTGACCTCGACCCCCAAGGCAATGCCTCGACGGGATTAGGTATTGAGCATGAAACTCGAGACAAAAATACATATCATGTCCTTATCCGTGAGATTGCTTTGCAAGATGCGATACAGGCAACCTGCATTCCAGGATTGGATATTGTTCCCTCAGGCATAGATCTATCAGGTGCTGAAATTGAACTTGTTGATGTTGAGCGTCGGGAATTCTGTTTACGCGAAGCTCTTATGCTCGCGTCGGTCGAATATGATTATATCCTCATTGATTGCCCGCCGGCCTTAGGTTTATTGACGATCAATGCTTTAGTCGCGTCGCAGGCCGTACTTGTTCCCCTTCAATGTGAGTTCTTTGCATTGGAAGGCGTATCCCTTTTGGTCCGGACGATTGAACGCGTTAAAGCGACCTATAATCCAGGGTTAGAAATTCAAGGAATTGTTCTGACCATGTTTGATGGCCGCAATAACCTATCGGGCGCGGTTGCAGATGACGTTCGGGCATATTTTGGGGATAAGGTCTATCAGACAGTAATCCCAAGAAATGTTAAAGTTTCAGAGGCGCCTTCATATGGGCGCCCTGTAATTGTCTATGATATCGACTGTGCCGGTTCACAGGCATATTTGAGCCTCGCGGGTGAAGTCATTCATCGCGAACGACGAGTAGGTGTATAATGGCAGATAAAAAGAAAAAATTAGGTCGCGGTCTTTCAGCCCTTTTAGGTGAAAGTAACGATGACTATGCGAAGTTGGACCGTGTTCGTACTGGAAAGCCAGTTGCTGTTGAGCTTTTGCATCCAGGAAAATACCAACCACGGCATCATATGGACCAGGTCGCTATCGATGCGCTGGCCCAGTCAATTCGTGAAAAAGGCGTGTTACAGCCCCTCCTCGTAAGGCGGCATCCAGACGATCCATCGGCATTCGAAATTATTGCAGGTGAACGCAGGTGGCGCGCAGCGCAACTCGCCCAACTTTCTGAAGTCCCTGTTATTATTAAAGATTTTGATGATCAGACAACACTCGAAGTCGCTCTTGTTGAAAACGTACAGCGCGAAAACCTATCTGCAGTGGAAGAAGCTGATGCGTATCAGCAGCTTATGGAAGAGTTTGGTCACACGCAGGACGATGTATCAAGACTGGTTGGAAAAAGTCGAAGCCACGTCGCCAATACATTAAGATTGTTAGCTTTGGATCCAAAAGTGAAGAAGTTTGTAGAAGAAGGCCTTTTAAGTGCGGGACATGCGCGCACATTGATTGGTGTCGACGGCGCTTATGAAAAAGCTAAAAAGATTATAGAAAAAAATCTAAGTGTGCGGGAGGCAGAAAAACTTGCTCGCCAATCAGGTGTAAAGTCTCAATCGAAAAGTGTTTTGAACGCGAAGCCTAAAGATGTAGATACAATCGCACTTGAGCGAGATTTAACTAATCTATTAGGCTTGAAAGTAACCGTAGATGGTTCAGGCCAAAAAGG
Organism: Rhodospirillaceae bacterium UBA4468; assembly: GCA_002389385.1. Taxonomy (GTDB): domain Bacteria; phylum Pseudomonadota; class Alphaproteobacteria; order Rhodospirillales; family Casp-alpha2; genus UBA4479. Next base: position 1,942 of record DGOK01000090.1, read on the forward strand.
CGTCTTGCGCATTGCATACGACGACTTGGATCAGCTTGATCTAGTTATTGAGAAATTGAAATCTGTTGATAAAAAGTCGATTTCAACGGTGGTAGAACTCCCTCGCGAAGAAAATAAATCTCAAAAGGAAGAAACGCCAAAACTATCTGTTAGCTTGAAGCCAAAAAGATAATTTATATCAATTGCTTACATAACTAATTAGTGATTTGTCGTCTGTTTCGTCGTGCGGCCTGAGTGAGCTGAATCATTGTTCTTTCACAAAGACTCCGATCGATATCTAAGCCTGACTTACAGTCCCGCTCCGTCTGCAATAACAAAGTTAGTGCGCGTGCAAGGTCTGGCGTCGACCAGACGTTGGCCTGTGAGATGAAACTATCCATCATTTTGAAAAATACAGGTGGGCGCAGCCGTTTTACGGCCTCCCCGATTGATGAGCCATTTTCGACATTTGCTTTTGCTTGATGCAAGCGATCAAGGTGACGTTGAACTCCTCGAATAACAGCAATAGCCGCGGTTCCTTCAGAAAAAGCGCGATCCATAGAAATACTTAGACGTTTCTGATCTCCAGCACCGACAGCAAAGGCAATATCGTCTAAAGATGATGTTTTGATATCGCCGATGGCGGCTTCTACATCATCTTCAGTTACTGTTGCTCCAGAATCAGGTCCACCTGCATAAAGTATGAGTTTATCAAGTTCTTGGCGGATGGCTAATCGGTCTGTACCAAGTCGAGCTAACAGTGCGGGCAATGCATCTGGTGCTAATTTGATGCCCTGGCTTGAAAAATGCTCACAGACAACAGCGCCTAAATCACGGCCTTCATCTGGATAGCATCCGATAGCAGCTGTATCGTCCCGCGTCTCAAATAGTACACGTATTTTAGAACGTGGCGTTAATTCAGAAGCTTCGAATATTGCTGGTAATGCACCTGCACCTGAATCTAACCAGGATTCAACGATAGGTGCAGCAGCATCCGTTAGATCACGGACGCGAACCACAGAGGCGCTACCCATGAGAGACATTGCATTGGATGCGTCGGATAACAGTGCGCCGTCTTTCTTTAAGACATCCCCAGAAACTTCTGTTACGGCAAAGGGGTCATCTGCATCAGCAAAATGGGATACAAGAGCTTTACCGCGTTCACGTATAAGTCCGGAATCAGGCCCGAAAAACAAAATAGCACGAACACTATCGCGTGGAGATTTTAAAAAAGCTTCAGCCTTGCCGCCATTCAGCTTCACTGGCGCAAAACCTTTGAATGTGAATTGGTGAGATGAGAAGCAAGACGAATGCGAATTTGCTGAGCGAGATCATCAAGAGCTCTTTCTCGAGCCCCTTTCACCGCCATTAAAGTCTGAAACTCAGATTGAAAAATATTATAACCACTCGTTGATGTAACAACATCAGAATGAAGTTGACCCCCTGCTACAAGAGACTCGAGACTGAAGCTCCCAGTAACCTTTAAATTAGCACGTGTTGCTTCTGCACTGCGTTGAACAGCTAGGCTACTGGTCCCTTCAGTTAGAGAGATATTGAGTATATAAAGCGCTTCGCCGCGACGGCCGTTTGGATGCAAAAGTCGGACTAGGGCGTTACGCAGATACTGCCCTTTCCGATCAGGAATGTTTGAAATAGCAACACGCTTCAACACATCAAAAGCATAAACACCTTGTATGGCAGCATTTTCACTGGGTGGAGCGTAAAGAGGCCGAAACCCACACGCAGTCATACTGAGCGTTAAGGCGATCAAAAATGTTATTTTAAATGACGACATTTACGATCTTATTTGGCACGACAATAATTTTCCGCACATCCTTGCCCTCAATAAAAGTTTGAACACCCTCAAGCATAAGTGCCGCTTGTTCTATTGTTTCTTTATCTGAGTCTTTTGCAATATTAAGTGTACCGCGTAGCTTTCCATTAACCTGAACGGCAATGGTAACTTTATCATCAACAAGCATTTCCTGTGCAGCAACAGGCCAAAGCGTATCTGCAATGAGTGTTTTATGTCCAAGAGTTTGCCACATTTCTTCGGCAAGATGCGGCATAAGCGGGCCAATTAAAATTGTTAAAGTTTCCGTAGCAAATCTTAACACCCAAGCTGCGCCGGCATCATTTGGCTTCATAGCTTCGACGGCATTGCTTAATTCGCGGATCCGAGCGACGGCTTTGTTAAAGTGAAACCGATCAAGATCGTCAGTGACAGCGACAATAGTCCGGTGCACCATTCGCTCAACATCTGCAGAATGACCATCAATTTGTTCAGGACGATCAGCGCCTAACGCTGCAATATCGAATGCAGGTTCATCCACTAAACGCCATAAACGATTTACATACCGCCAAGCCCCATCAACGCCAAAATCTGTCCAATCTAAATCTCGATCGGGCGGGCTATCAGAAAGCATAAACAAGCGAGCCGTATCAGCCCCGTAAGTTTCAATAATCTCTTCAGGGTCTACGACGTTGCGTTTTGATTTGCTCATTTTTTCTGAGCGGCCACGAGTAACATCAACACCAGCTTGATCTTTGAACGTGCCACCTTCTTCGAATACGACATCAGTTGGAAAAAGCCATTTTCCTTCTGCGCTTTTATACGTCTCGTGACAAATCATGCCTTGAGTTTGGAGACCGGCAAATGGCTCATCGATCCCAAGATAACCACACTCTTTCAATGCGCGGGTAAAAAACCTAGAGTACAATAGGTGTAAAACAGCATGCTCGATACCACCAATGTACTGGTCAACGGGTAACCAGTAATCCGCGGCTGAACTCTCAAAAGCCTGCTCTGGAACGGGCGAGCTAAATCTTGCAAAATACCATGAAGATTCAAAAAAAGTATCGAAGGTATCTGTCTCTCGAACCGCCGGCTTGCCGCAGGTGGGACAATCAATCTGCTTCCATGTTGGATGCTTATCGAGCGGGTTCCCATCAACAGAAATGTCGATGTCTTCAGGCAGAACAACAGGGAGTTCAGCAGCTGG
>DGOK01000090.1:4948-5215 GCA_002389385.1 Rhodospirillaceae bacterium UBA4468
ACAGGAACAGCCCCACAAGCATCACAATGCACAATCGGAATTGGGCAACCCCAATAACGTTGTCTGGATACACCCCAATCACGGAGCCTGAAATTAACTTGTTTTTCGCCCGTACCTTTGGCTTCAAACCACTTAATGATTTCAGTTTTAGCTTCAGGGACGGTCTTTCCATTTAAAAATTCAGAATTAATGATTAGGCCATCGCCAGTGTAGGCTTCGTTTTCAACGACAAACGTGGCACTGTCTTCGGTCTCCGGACACACGACA
>DGOK01000013.1 GCA_002389385.1 Rhodospirillaceae bacterium UBA4468
ATAGCGAAATAGTTTTAATTTTTCATATCTAAAAACTAGGCTGGGGATATATTTTGGTCAGAGTGGAGTTTAATCTGACAATACCATTTAGTGAGTTGGTTGAGGCTGCGGACCTTGATCTGAGATGGATATCCGATGAAGGGGGCATCAAGAAAATCGGGCATGATGGTAGCGCTTTTGCTTTTGACTGCGAAGGGCCGCGCCATGATGCCTTAATCCACCCGTTTAAAATCGCATCCAGACCTGCCACCAACCGCGATTGGATGGCATTCATGAATGACGGTGAGTATGACAATTCTTTGTTGTGGCTTTCAGATGGCTAGGCAACTGCACAAGCTGAGCAATGGAAAGCGCCATTGTATTGGGAACGGCGCGATGGGGCATGGTGGACCATGATGTTGCGGGGCTTCCAGCCGGTGAACGAAGATGCGCCCGTCAGTCATATCAGTTACTTTGAGGCTGATGCCTTCGCGCGTTGGTCGGGCCATCGCCTGCCGACAGAATTTGAGTGGGAGACAGTCGCTGCAAAATCATTAATGGACGGAAATTTCGCCAACAGCCGCGTTTTACGCCTTATTCTAGCAAAGGTTTTAACGGGCGACGTGGCGCAACTGTTCGGCGATATCTGGGAATGGACTTGTAGTCCTTATGCAGCGTATCTGGGCTTTAAACCAAACCCGGGTGTCACCAGCGAATACAATGGAAAGTTTATGTCCGGTCAATATATTCTCCGAGGTGGTTCTTGTGTTACGCCTGCTGGCGACATTCGTCTGACATACCGTAATTTCTTCTATCCCCATCAGCGTTGGCAGTTTTCGGGCATTCGACTGGGAAGCGATGCGTGAGTGAAGACGCTCAATACATCTAGAAGATTGCGGGATCCATACCCTCTAAAAATAACCTACTAATAAACAAAAAGTAATGAATAATGGCTGATACGACGCCGCCATTTTTTAAGTGCAAGAGGGGATGAAAAATCTAGTCTATTGAATAGATTGGAGCGGGTGAAGGGAATCGAACCCTCGTCTAAAGCTTGGGAAGCTTTCGTTCTACCATTGAACCACACCCGCAGACTGATCATCGTGATCGCATAATTAGCACTCAACTTGTAACGGAGTCTCAAGGCGTTGGAAAGCGCATCACCGGCATTGTGTTGCAGCGATTTCCTGAAGTGTGGCATTGTTTTGATCTAATTTAAGGAGATCAGCATGTCCCTCGTCAAACGGAACTGGGTACCAGAACATTGTGAAAATCTTGTACAGAGCATCGCTGCTCGCACGTCCATGCAGTCGTCGTCAGACATTGCCGCGCAGATTGATGTATTGGCTGCGCGCAACCGGGAAATTCACGAGGTCGAGTGCTTTAATCTGAACCCGGCAACGAACGTCATGAATCCAAAGGCCGAAGCGTTGATGGCATCTGGTATCGGGTCGCGTCCGTCATTGGGCTATCCCGGTGATAAATATGAGATGGGACTGGAAGCGATTGAAGAAATCGAAGTGATTGCAGCAGAACTTTGTGCAGAAGTCTTCGATGCACAATTTGCTGAAATCCGCGTGCCATCAGGGGCGATTGCCAATCTCTATGGTTTTATGGCGACGTGTAAGCCGGGCGATACGATCATCGCGCCACCTGCGTCTATTGGCGGGCATGTGACCCACCACGCATCTGGATGCGCAGGGCTTTATGGGGTGAAGACGATCCTGGCGCCAGTAAATATTGACGGCTATACAATTGATGTCGACGCCTTGCGTGATTTGGCAAAGAAAGAGCGACCAAAGCTCATCACCGTCGGCAGTAGCTTAAACTTGTTCGAACACCCGGTCCGGGAAGTCCGTGATATCGCTGATGAGGTTGGGGCGAAAGTCATGTTCGATGCCGCCCATCAGTGTGGTATCATCGCTGGGCGTGCCTGGAAGAATCCGCTTCATGAGGGCGCACACTTCATGACGATGAGCACGTATAAAAGTTTGGGTGGGCCCGCTGGTGGGATCATTGTCTCGAACGATGCCGAGATTGTTGAGCGCCTTGATGCCATCGCTTTTCCTGGCATGACGGCGAACTTTGATGCTGCGAAGTCGGCAGCGCTTGCGATCACAATGCTGGATTGGCGGGATTACGGTAAGGCATACGGGGCCGAAATGATTGCTTTGTCACAAGCATTCGCCAAGGCCCTGGATGCAGAAGGACTGCCGGTCTTTGCAAAGGCGCAGGGATACACAAAGTCGCATCAGTTCGCCATTGAAGCTGCACGCTTTGGTGGCGGTCAAACGGCGTCCAAGCAACTCAGAGAAGCTGGCTTCCTTGCCTGTGGGATCGGATTGCCAATTGGTCCGGTCGAAGGCGATATGAACGGATTGCGGATTGGCACACCTGAACTTGTGCGATGGGGTGTTACGGTGGACAGAATAGAAGAGATCGCATCGTTAATTGCGCGGGCATTGGTCTCCAATGGCCCCGCTGAACTCTCCAACGAAACAAAAGCACTGAGACGTGAGTTCAATACACTGCATTATATGCGTAATTAAATGAATTTTCCTGCTGGCATAGGGTGACATCAGTCACGAGGCTCCCTAAATTCAAGACTGAACCAGCTGGAGGATACAATGGATTTTACGCTCAACGAAGATCAACAAGCCCTACAAGAAACTGTTCGGAAATTTGCCGTCAGTGAATTACCCGAAATTGCATTAGAAATAGAAAAAACAGCAGCGCCTGCCAGTCACGACCTTATAAAGCGCTACGCCGAAATGGGTTTTCTGGGTGTTAACCTGCCAAGCGAGCTTGGTGGCTTGGGATTGTCGCATTTGGATGCGGTGCTGGTCCTTGAAGAAGTTGCAAAAATCTCTCCTGCTGTTGCCTTCCCAATTTTTGAAAGCTGCTTTGGCCCAACACTGGCGATTGCGCATTTTGCGCCTGATGAGCTCAAGCAAAGAATTGTACCCAAAGTCTGTGCCGGTGAAATGATTGTCGCCGTCTCGATGTCAGAACCGGATGCAGGAACAGCTTTGACGGATCTCACGACGAAAGTCGAAACCAATGGAGATACGGTTGTCGTTAATGGGACCAAGCGCTGGTGCTCAGGTGCCGGACATGCTGATGCGTATGTTGTCTATTGCCGGATGTCTGATGAGCCGGGTGCAAAAGGCATCGGTGCAGTGCTGGTCGAAAAAGACCGAGCTGGGCTTAGCTTTGGTAAGCCAGAATATCACATGGGCTTCCGCGGTATTCCGAGTGCGGATATTTATCTGGATAAAGTCGAAGTGTCCGTCGAAAACATTGTCGTGCCCGCTGGTGGCTTTAGACAATTGATGGAAGCTTTCGATCTTGAGCGTTGCGGCAACACGACGATGTCGCTCGCCATTGCTCAATCAGCACTGGATTACGTGCTCGACTATGTGCAGGACCGCAAGCAATTCGGCAAAGCCGTGGTCGACTTTCAGGCTGTGCAATTACAGATTGCCGAAATGAAGATGCAGGTAGATGCGTCCCGCTTGCTTTTATATCGGGCTGTGGTCAATGCCTCGCAGGGGCTTCCGTCTGTTGCTGATAGTTCTATCGCCAAGTGCTTCGCCAACGAAATGGTCCGTGATGTAACGGGCAAGGCGCTCCAGCTTATGGGCGGTTACGGATACTCCACAGAATATCCTATCGAGCAGAAAATGCGCGATGGATGGGGCTGGGGTATCGCGGGTGGCACCATCGATATTCAGAAAATCAATATCGCTGCAGCTATGGTTGGACGTCGTTTCCAACAACGCTAATGCAGTTCTAGGACGGTCGTTCGCCGATGCAGGTGGTGCGCTCCATATAACGGGGGGCATCACCATAATCGGCGACGGCATAGTGCATCAGGCTGCGATTATCCCACATCACCACGTCATGCGCTGACCAAGTGTGGCGATAGATGTTCTCAGGCCTAATTGCGTGCGCGTATAAAGGTTCGAGAATCCAACAGCTTTCATCGGCGTCATAGCCTTCAAGGTGTGACGTAAATCCTGGATTTACATAAAGGCTTTCTGCACCGGTCTCGCTATGGGTGCGGACCAATGGATGAACAGCTTGGTTTGCGCCAGCCATATCATTTTCAACAACGATCGGTGTGGCGTATTGCGTGCGCGCGGCAACTTCGAAATCATGGACAGCATTTATGCCCCGAAGCGTTTCTTTCATGGCAGGGGATAGCTCATCGAATGCCTTCGTCATATTCGCAAAAAGGGTATCGCCACCGATATCAGGGATCTCAACAGCATGCAGAATAGAGGCTGCGGCAGGTTGCTCTCGGAAACTCACATCTGAATGCCAGTAGGTGCCAGCACCTTTGCGACCCAAAGGCTCACCAGATTCGTCCAACTTATTGGAAACACGGTATATTTCTGGATAATCCGGATGAATATAACGGCTAACGGTGTCTTGAAGTGGATCTTGGTCAGGGGCGCCAAACAATGGGCCCATAGCGGCACCAAATGCGATATGAGCTTCAGTGGTCATCTCGCTTTGGTCTCGAATGACCAGAAATCCTCCGTGATCAAGCCATGCGCGTTTGATCGCGCCCAGCACGTTATCACCAAGGGCGTCATTTAAGTTCAGTCCGGTAACTTCTGCCCCTAAATGCGTCGACAAGGGCTTAATCGTGAAATCCATTGTGTTTTCCTCTGCGTATACAAAGTGAGGTTCATATTATTACCATATGAGTTTTTAATTAATCTCTTCAATAGGTATCGCGCACGAAACCTCACGAGAGGTTTATTTGAGTTGAGAATAAACAAGCGCTAAGTCATCCTCCCATTGATGTGTAATATGGAGTTCTCGAATTAGATGTCCGTAACAAGCCGTGCCCTAGACCCGCGTAAATTCCGTGATCCGCATGTGACAGCGGACGGTCAACAACGCGCTGTTGTTGCGCTGACGCATTTAACGACGCTTTGGTTCAATACCGGGAGCCTGTGCAATATCACGTGTGTGAATTGTTATATGGAGTCCAGCCCCAAGAACGATGCCCTTGCTTATATGACATTTGCGGAAGTACAGGCGTACCTGGATGAAATTGACCGCGAAAATATGCGAGTTGAAGAAATAGCGTTCACAGGTGGTGAGCCGTTTATGAATCCGGACATCATTCAGATGCTTGAGGAAGTTCTGGCGCGCGGCTATAAGGCACTTGTTTTGAGTAACGCGATGAAGCCGATGCTCAACAAGCGAGATGAGTTGCTTGCGATTAAAGAACGTCATGCTGATGCCTTGTCTATTCGTGTCTCTGTTGATCATTTCACGCGCGAGCGGCACGAAGACATTCGCGGCAAAAACACTTGGCCACCGATGGTTGATGGTCTGCGCTGGTTAGCTGAAAACAAGTTCAAACTGGCCGTTGCCGGTCGGACCTGCTGGGACGAGAGCGAAGAGCAGGGCCGCACTGGATACGGTAAGCTGTTTGAGACCGAAAACATTCCTGTCGATCCAAATGATCCAGGGAGTCTTGTCCTGTTTCCTGAGATGGATGCAGATGTAGATGTGCCTGAAATCACCACGCATTGCTGGGATATTCTGGGTGTTGCCCCTGAAACCATGATGTGTGCATCGTCGCGGATGGTTGTGAAGCGTAAAGGCGCAGATAAGCCTGTTGTCATGCCGTGTACATTATTGCCTTACGACACCAATTTTGAATTGGGCCACGATCTCGCCCAATCAGATAAAATGGTGAAGCTCAATCATCCCCATTGTGCAAAATTTTGCGTCCTTGGCGGCGCGTCGTGTAGCCCGGATTAATCCAGATATGACTGATAATTCCTTTTATGTGCGTGACCTGGGACCTTTGCAGGGTCCTGTCCTTATTTTTGGTGGACCATATTCAAATCTATTGGCAACGCAGGCTATGCGTGAAGCCGCCGCGTCGCTGAACATCCCTGGTGAGAATGTTATCTGTACGGGCGATGTCGTGGCCTATGCGGGGGAGCCAGCAAAGACAACCGACGCCATCATGGGTTGGGGCATCACAACGGTGATGGGCAATTGCGAGGAAAGTTTTGGCGGCGAAGCAGATGACTGCGGGTGTGGCTTTGAAGAAGGTACAGCTTGCGATGTGATGTCGCGCCAATGGTACGCGTATGCAAATGCCGAGCTGAACCCTGAGCAGCGTGCCTGGATGCGCGGATTGCCGTCGCAGGTAACTTTTACGCTCAACAGCCGTCGCTTTGCGGTCGTTCATGGAAGTGCTGCATCGATTAATGAATTTGTGTTTGAAGGCACGGATAATGCCATCAAGCAACGCGATCTGGATGCGCTGAATGTGGACGCTATCATTGGCGGACATGCGGGTGTGCCGTTTACGCAAGCTTTTGGTGATCGTTTTTGGCACAATGCGGGTGTCATTGGTATGCCTGCGAACGATGGTACGCCTCGGGTTTGGTTCTCCGTGATCCGTCCAAGCGGTGATGATATTGAAATTGAAATTTACCCGCTGAATTATGATTACGCGGCGGCAGCGTCTTCGATGCGAGAGAAAAGATTGCCTGACGGTTACGCCAAATGCATGGAAGACGGACTTTGGCCGAATATGGACGTCATGCCCGAAGCTGAACGTGCGAAGGTGGGTGTTGCTATTGCACCCAGCATATTCCAGTGGCGCGCTCAGCAGCAGGTCGCTGCGGAATAACCTCGGCTCTGATCTTAACCATTGCGGCAGTGTTTGCCCTTTAATGATCACCGCGTTGCCATAATCCACCATCTTATTGCCTCAGATCATCTTTAGAACGGTCTCTGTCGTTCGTTGATTATGGAGGCTACCTTGAACACACGTCTTAACTTAAAACCATTCATCGCTGGTTTGGCGGTTATTGCCATTGCAGCTTGTACCAACCCAAAAATTGAAACTGCTCAGAATTTAGATATTCAGGGGCAGGGCGCTGCGGCTGAAGCTGCACGCGAATACAAACGTCTCGCGCATTTCGAAAATCAGGTTATGTGGGACAATGCGTCTGCGATTGCGTTCTCTGAAAAGGCAATCGCGGCAGCAAACGGTGAGCCCTTGGCGACGCCAACAGGCTCTGCTTCGACAAATAGTGATATTGTGGCAGCTTACCAGACCTTGAATGCCATGCGGGCACAAGGCGGTGACCAGATCGCACCGAAAGCAACGGGCCAGGCGATCGCCAGACTGGACTGTTGGAATGAGCAATCATCAGAAGGCTTTCAGCCCCGCGATATTGCTTTTTGCAAAGATGGGTTTCGAGAATACGTCACGGAAACGGCCACAGCTTTAAAAGCGGCCGGTAAAGATATCTCTGGTATTGTTCCTGATTTGAAATCGTTCAATGTCACGTTCCCGCTCGGCAGTACGATGCCGGCCGTCGGGTCCAATGCGACATTGGATGAAGCCGCAGCATTTGCCGCACGGCACAAGAACATGCGCATTGTTCTTGGTGGCCATGCGGATAAATCGGGCTCACGTGCGATCAACCAACGATTGTCACAAGCCCGTGCCGACCGTATTGCAAGCATGTTACGTGCCCGTGGTGTTGCCGAAGCGCAGATCAGTACTATTGGTTTTGGCGAGACGTATCCGCGCATCGTCACCCCTGATGGTCAGCGCAGCAAAGGGAATCGCCGTGTCGAAATTGTCATTGGCCCGGATAAATTCCTTTTACCCTAGCAAAGATCTGGACTTTCCGGGTCTGGACAAGGGGTGTCCTCACTGTCTAAATGCAGCGCGCCGGACGTTTGGTTCTCCGGCGCGTTGTGCTTGGGAGTGAGAAATGGCTGAACTGCAAATATTTGAAGAAATAACAGACGGTATTCGTGTGCAGGTCACGCCGGTTTATCTCGATGAACAGTCAGACCCTGAAGAAAGCCGGCATGTCTGGGCTTATCAGGTGCGTCTCGAGAATCTAGGCAAGTCGCCAGTGCAATTAATTACCCGGCGTTGGCGTATCACAGATGCGAATGGCCGTGCGCATGAGATCATTGGTGATGGTGTTGTGGGTGAGACGCCTATTATGCATCCTGGCGATGATTACGAATATTCCAGTGGAACTCCTTTAAATACATCAAGCGGCTTCATGACAGGCATCTTTCAAATGCTGCATGCGTCTGGGCATCGGTTTGTCGTGCAAGTGCCAACGTTTGCGCTGGATATTCCAGATTCCAGAGGCGCAGTACATTAAAGTTTTTGTTTGGGTGTGATCTATCGTGCGTGCACTTGCGTAAAGGTGATTAAAGACACAATTACCCGATAAGAACGAAGCATGATAGGATGGCGCGCGAATGTTTGCTATTCTCTTAGTTGGGCAGAGAAGTTAGGACGTCACGTGAACGAACAAAAGCCGCCAAGCGTCGGTAAAGGCAACCCACACAAGCATGATACTCCTGAACTCGACGAGGCGCGGGATGTAGAACGGCCAAGCCGTGACGAGGCTGAGGAAGCTGTGCGCACACTTATTCGCTGGGCCGGTGATGAGCCAACCCGCGAAGGTTTGCTGGAGACACCTAGCCGTGTCGTTCGTGCTTACGAAGAATTCTACCAAGGCTATGACATTAGCCCCTGTGAATACCTGTCAAAGACCTTCGATGAAACCGAAGGTTATGACGAAATGGTACTGTTGAAAGATATTCGCCTAGAAAGTCACTGTGAGCACCATATGGTGCCGTTCATCGGTCGCGCTCACGTGGCATACCTGCCAAACCGTCGTGTGGTGGGTATTTCCAAGCTTGCCCGAGTCGTTGAAGCCTTTGGCAAACGCCTGCAAATCCAGGAAAAACTGACGGCACAAATTGCCAATACGATCGATGAAGTGCTTGAGCCACGGGGCGTTGCCGTCGTTGTTGAAGCGGTTCATCATTGCATGACCACGCGTGGTGTCCACAAACACGGTGTGAGCCTTGTTACCAGCCGTATGCTTGGTGCTTTCCGCGAAGACCCCTCAACCCGACGGGAATTTTTGTCGATGGTCAATCACAACAGTGGCGATCTCTCATAATAATGCTATAGCTCTGTTTGCTTGAAGGCTTGACCCTCATCGCATCGCGCGCTTGAGTGTCGGCTGAGGTCAATTGAGCTGACGAGGATCGGGGTATCAATGGATTTCCGACCGGCAATATTTGTCGTCGGCCTTTTGCTGGCGACATTAGCAGTTGTGATGTGCGTTCCTGCCATCGCAGACTTCGCCTATGGCCATCCAGACTGGCAGGTCTTTGCTGTCTCTGCCGCGACGACCTTCTTTGTCGGTGTGACAATGGCACTGACATCAAAAACACGGGATATGAAGCTGACAATTCGTCACGCGTTCATGATCACGACGACGAGTTGGATGGCGATGACATTATTCGCATCACTCCCATTCGCATTTTCTGAACTCGACATGGGTTTCACAGACGCCGTGTTCGAAGCGATGTCTGGTATTACGACAACTGGCTCGACCGTGATATCCGGGCTTGAGAACGCGCCTCCAGGTATTTTGTTGTGGCGCTCGCTCTTACAATGGCTCGGCGGCATTGGTATTATCGTCATGGGCATCGCCGTTTTGCCGATGTTACAGGTTGGCGGTATGCAGTTGTTCCGTATGGAAAGCTCTGACCAGTCTGACAAAGCGATGCCGCGTGCCGCTCAAATAGCCTCAGCTATTGGCGTTATATATTTGCTGCTGACAATAGTTTGGGCCGGATTTTACTGGGTCGCAGGGATGACCGGGTTCGATGCGATCTCGCACGCGATGACGACGATTGCGACGGGCGGGTTTTCAAATCATGACGAGTCATTTGCGTATTTTGATTCAGCCATGATCGAATACATCGGTGCAGCAGGCATGCTCGTCGGCGCTCTGCCGTTCATTCTTTATCTGCGCGCCCTGCAAGGGGATATGCTTGCCGTCGTTAATGACAGCCAGGTTCAATGGTTTCTTATTTTCATCGCGGGTGTGATCGTCACAACGTGTGGTTGGTTGGTGCTTGAAGTTGGCGAGGACCCGTTGAATGCGCTTCGCCTAGCTACATTCAATATTGTCTCGATTATCACCGGCACTGGATATGCGACAGACGACTATAGCATTTGGGGAAGCTTTTCACCGGTCATCTTCTTCTTCATCATGTTCATCGGTGGATGTTCCGGATCGACGACGTGTGGCATTAAAGTATTCCGCTTTCAGGTTCTTTACGCAGCAGCACGCACACAGATCCACCACCTTTTGCAGCCGCATGGCGTATTCATACCATACTTTAACAAGCGACCTATCTCGGAAGAGATTATTATTTCGGTGTTGTCATTTTTCTTTATGTGGTTTTTCACATTCGCATTGTTGACGCTGGGTCTAAGCCTTCTTGGGCTAGATTTTGTAACGGCATTCTCAAGCGCGGCGACGTCAATCGCTAACGTAGGCCCAGCTTTAGGACCTGTTGCGGGACCGACGGGGAACTTCGTATCTTTCCCGGATGCAGCAAAATGGTTGATGGCAGGTGGCATGTTGCTCGGCCGTCTTGAACTCTTCACCGTGATTGTCATGCTCAGCCGCAGTTTCTGGAGATCGTAATATATGTTTGGTAAAATGACTCGTGGATGGGCTCGTAAGCGCTATGTCAAAGAAGCGAAAGAACTCGTCGATCATTTGCAGGAGCTTGATGATGAAAGTATTGGCCTCGTTTTGGCCATTGCTGTTCATCACCGTAATATTTTGATTTCAGAAGGTGCGGCGATGCGTGATCTGACGCAGCTTGTTAAAGACGCACCGATGTATCAGCACGATGTCGCCAAGGCCGTTGGTATTCTAGCGCGAAAAAAGCGACTTCACGACGCGCTTGGTTTGCAGGTGTGGGTGCATTCACTGCGCGCAGTGGCGGACCCCAGCCTGTATACGCAGGCTGTGCAGGTTTGGCGTGAACTCAAACGCGGTCAGCCGCATATAGCCAAGGCACGTAATTTGGTCAAGAAAGAAACCAGCTTCGAACTTGATATTTCAATGGCCAATGAAATGCCGTCAGAATTTGCCGAAGAAGACTGAGCGCGCCTCAGCGAATAAAATCAGCCAAGTGTTTGCGGATAGAAGCGGCCATTGCGGGATCGAAATCCTTCATGATTGTTTCTGTCAGATCAAATAATGCCTGTTCGCGAATGTTCACGGACACATCTTCTGAAACCGTTTGAGACCGCTTGATGTCAGCCTGGGCGAAGGCTTCTGAAACGCGCGGTACACCTTCAAGCCGGATCGATACTTTTAGACCGGCGTCATAGCGTTGCGACTGTTCTGTTGTAAATACGCCCTTTAGACCTTTTGAACGTGCCAACTCAGTTTCAGTGACGGACGCATTCTCAATAATAACTTTGGCAACGCCTGATACGCCGCTTGCACGAAGCCGATCGCGCGCCCAGTTACGCACAGCCTGTTCCGGTGTGACCGGCATGCTGCTCTCAATATGGAGTGCTGCGTCTGATTTTTTTGATGTGCTAACGACTTCGATTTTGGCAACACCTAGCGTAATAATTGGCAAATGCGTGTAGGTCAGTTCAGGAAACTGCGGTGGAGGTGGTGTAGCGCATGCGCTCAGCCCTACCATACATGCAATAAAACCGAGTGCGAGTGTCAGGCGTCGAACTGGTAAAGACGTGTGCATGTTTATATTTCCTTTGTATCGGTGGTGTCGGGCGCTGGATCATGATCCGCGTATAATGCTTCAAGCTTTGCATCATCATAAACGTAGTCTGTTCTACAGAACTCGCAAGTGACGGTAATACGACCATCTTCAGCCATCTCTTGAATCTCTGATTTTGGAAAAGAGCTTAAAGTACTGCTGACCCGCTCTTCTGAGCAGCGGCATTCATTGCGGAGATGGTTCTGTGTGTAGATGCGCACGCCGTCTTCGTGATACAAGCGATAGAGAACCTGTGAGGCACTTAAGCTTGTGTCCAAAAGCTCCTCGGCTTTGACAGAGCTCATGAGAACGATGGCCCGTCGCCAGCTTTCTTCTTCGGTGTCGCCGTCTTTTTCATTCGGTAGGCGCTGGATCATTAGACCTGCAGCACGCGACGCCTCTCCATCTGTATTTGGCCTCGACGTGATGACGATGGCTGTTTCCAGTTGTTCGGATTGGCGGAAGTAATTTTGCGCGCACTCAGCGAGGGTAGGGCCTGTTAACTCCACAATCCCTTGATATCGATCTGTATCGGGGCCTTGGTCCACGGTAAATGCCATATGCCCGGCACCTATTAATTGCGGGATTGAAACGCTATCCACGTTGGATAGGTCGGCGTCTTCGCGGCATTTGGCATAAGCGCGCATCGCCCCATCAGAGGTAATGTCAGCCATGATCAAACTGACTGGGCCGTCGCCTTGGATTTGTAATGTAAAGATGCCGTCGTACTTCAATGCACTGGCGAGCACGCTGGCTAAAACCATCGTCTCGCCAATCAACTGCGCCAACATAGGTGGATAATTATGATTCTCTGTCGCGCGGGCAAATGCATCTTCCATTCGGACCAAACGTCCTCGAATGTTCAGATCTTCAATCTGAAATGTTTGCACAAAGTCGCCGAGTTTCAGTGTTTCGTTCACGATGGTGTCCAATGAGTTCGATAGTGATAGCCATAAACAGCACGAAAACCGATCCGTTCATACAATCGCTGGGCCGCAGCATTGCTGTTTTCAACTTGGAGATATAGCCCTATGGCTCCATGTTCAACCGCCCAGGCCGAAAGGGCGCCGATAACTGACTTACCAATACCTTGGCCCCGGTGTTCAGGGCGCGTCCACATGCCAAAGATACCGAGCCATTTGTCACCAAGCACGCCAAAGCCAATTGCTATGATTTGATCTTGGTCGTCGCGCCACGTGGCGTAGACCGGTTGATCTCGAGACACCTCAGCAATCTTTGAGGCGTCCCTGGAGAAACCTTCTTTATAGACATCCCACCAACCCGATGGCGCCGTCGTTGAGACGGAAACTAGCATGCTTGCAGGGGGCAATGCGTGTGCCGCCGCGATCTCGATTGTGACGGGTGTCTCTATCTCATATCCCCGTGCAGCAAGTTGTGCATCAAGGTCATTGGGTTTAGCTGCTGGGCTGATCTGAAATCGTGGTGGTAATCCGTGGTTTCGATAATACGCCTCAACCGCATTGATGAGGCCATCTATATGTCGCGCATCAGGGTCCAATGGAAATGGTGCAATAGAATTCGCACGTCGCGTGATGCCATGGGCAAACCGAAGCAGCCAACCGTCGCATGCGTCATTTACAGGTGCAGGCCATGCCGCAACAGCAAGTTGATCCAATGCCAGAATATCTTCGGCAGCAATGACATATGTATCGAAAATAGATGGTCCCGGACCTTGAAGGTCCGCCGTTAGGAAAGACACCATGCCAAAATGGCCTTTTGGACATGCAGGCGATTTTCTGCCTCATCCCAAACTACGGATTGAGGTCCATCGATGACGCTTTCCATCACTTCTTCACCGCGGTGTGCTGGCAAGCAATGCATGAACAATGCGTCTGAAGCGGCATGTGCCATCAAAGCGTCATCAACGCGGAACGGTGTCAGCATGTTATGTCGTGTGCCGGCATCTTTATCACCCATGGATACCCATGTGTCGGTCACGACAAGATCAGCACCCAAAGCAGCCTCAGCGGGGTCTTCGGTCAGAACGATTTTAGCGCCTTGATCTGTCGCCCAATCGATTAATGCACTATCTGGGCGCAGCTCGGCGGGTGTCGCAACGCGCATCTCGAAACCAAGTTTGGCGGCAGCATGTATCCAGCTGACGACGACGTTATTGCCATCACCCGTCCAGGCCACAGTGCGCCCGGCGATTGAGCCGCGATGCTCTTCAAACGTCATGACGTCAGCCATGATCTGACATGGGTGCGAGGCATCCGTCAGTCCGTTGATCACAGGGATCGTTGCGTACTCTTCGAGCTCGAGCAGTTTATTCGGATCGTCTGTGCGGATCATGATGGCATCGGCATAGCGTGACAAAACGCGCGCCGTATCAGCGACGCTTTCGCCGCGGCCAAGTTGCGATTCATCATCATTCAACAGCACGATATGGCCGCCCAATTCCTGCATGCCCACTTGGAATGACACGCGTGTGCGTGTTGATGGTTTCTCGAAAATCATGACAAGCGTTTTACCGCTGAGTGGTTTTGGCGCATCAGCGTGTGTGCGGGCTTCTTTTAGTTCATGTCCGCAATCCAAGATGGTCCGCAGTGTCTTTTGGTCGAACTGGTCAATGTCGAGAAAGTGTTTCGGCGTAGGCATTCTAGGCCCCTTCATTCTTAAGATCGTTTAAAGCCGCATCGAGCTTTTCCAGCGCTTCGGCAACATCCGCAGACGTCACCACCATCGGCGGGACGAAGCGCACGACATTGTCACCCGCAGGGACAGATAACAGGCCATGGTCTATGGCTTTGTTGACCAAATCACCATTGGTGACTTTGCACTTCAAGCCGACCATCAAGCCTTTGCCGCGACAATCCTCAAGTTGATCAGGATATGCAGCGACAAGCTTTTTAAGACCATCCATGAATTCTACTGATACTTTTGCGACGTTTTCCAGAAACTCAGGTGCCAGCACAACATCAAGAACAGCGTTTCCAGCTGCGACAGCAAGTGGGTTGCCGCCATATGTGGTGCCGTGTGAACCTGCTGTCATGGTTTCGGCAACACGTTCGGTCGCCAACGTTGCACCGATCGGGAAACCGCCACCAAGACCTTTTGCAGAGGCCATGATATCAGGCGTAATGCCGGCCCATTCATGTGCATAGAACTTGCCGGTCCGACCAACGCCGCACTGAACTTCATCAAACATCAACAGGATGCCAAACTCATCAGCTATCGCGCGAAGACTCTTTAAATAGTCAACGCTCATCGAACGAATGCCGCCTTCGCCTTGAACGGGCTCAACGAGAATACCTGCGGTTTCTGGACCGATAGCGGCTTTGAGTTCGTTCAGATTATCAAAGGCAACCTGGTCAAAGCCGTCAACTTCAGGGCCAAACCCCGTCATGAGCTTTTCTTGTTTGCCAGCTGCAATGCATGCAAGTGACCGACCATGAAATGCACCCTGCACCGTGATCACACGGTAACGTGCTGGATCGCCTTTTGACCAGTGATACCGGCGCATCATTTTGATGCCCATCTCAACCGCTTCGCCGCCTGAGTTATTAAAGAAAACAGCGTCAGCAAAGGTGTTGGCGACCAGTCGTTCAGCCAGCAGGGTTTGCCCTGGGATATGGTACAAATTGGACGTGTGCATAAGCTTGCCAGCCTGCTTGCGAATCGCTTCGACCAGATGCGGATGGCAATGGCCAAGGCCTGCAACGGCAATACCTGCGGCGAAATCGAGATAACGTCGGTTCTCTGTATCCCATAGATTAGCGCCTTCGCCGTGGTCGAAGGTAAGGTTATAACGGGCATATGTTGGCATAACTGCGGGAATCATGTCCGGTCTCCTTCAATGGGATATGAGAAAGCCGAGGAGTATCAAGATGGTCTTCGGCGCTGTCAACAAGACGTTGCATCAGCTGATAAAGCGTTGTTGGTGATAAAATGAGCTTTAGACGTAAAAATAATACATGCAGGTGTGATTGCGGTCATTGGACGAGCAGAAGAAATCGATGAAACTGTGCATGGTTGTGTCGACCAGGGGATTGCACGTGTCTGTATTTTTTTAGTTTATCGCTTTGTTTGCGCTCTTTTTTGGGATCGCAGGCATCGTCTATGGAACTGAGGTATCAAAACGTTGCCAGCAGCGTATCAATGACCGATTTGCGGAAATAGAGATTAAGATGTCTCGTCGTAATAAGGATCATGAAGAAATCATCAAGAAGGCTGTGCTGAGTTTACGCAACATGATGGAGAAGCTTGAAGAAACCGAGCTATTGCAATCTCGCGAGATTATTGCGATTTCAAAATCGATCAAACCTCTCGTGAAAGATTTTGAATTACGAGAAGAGCATCGGAAAAAGCAAGAGAAATTTCGTGCGACGCAACGTCGCGGATAAAACTGTTTAAGGTTTCAGTTTATAACCTGTCTTAAACATACGCGTACAAATAACCCAAAGTACGATATCAATTGCCACCATCACAGCCATGCCGACCCAAGGTGTAATATCTGCGTGTCCAATGAAGCCTGAGCGAAATCCATCAATCATATAAAAGAACGGATTAAAATGAGCGAGTGTCTGGCCGAGCTCAGGCAGACGTTCGATGGAATAAAAAGTACCTGAAAGAAACGCCAGGGGGGTGATGATGAAATTGGTCACCGCCGCCATGTGGTCAAATTTCTCTGCCCAGATACCTGCAATGATCCCCAGCAATGCGAGCATTAAAGACGCTGCAAAAGCATGAAAAAGAATCATACCAACATGTGTGATTTGAAATCCAACAGCGAAGCTCATTGCAACGGTCACGGCAAGGCCAACGCATATGCCGCGTGTAACTCCACCCATGGCGATGCCGAAAACAAGCTCGGTCGGGGTAAAAGGAGGCATCAGCGTATCGACAATGTTGCCCTGAACTTTGGCGATCATGATGCTGCTGGATGTATTCGCGAACGCATTTTGAGCAATCGCCATCATGACGAGGCCGGGTGCAAGGAATTGACTAAACGGCACGCCATGCACATCAGGTCGAAACTGCCCCAGTGCAAGCGAGAAGACGGCCAGGAAAAGTAACGTTGTCACCACAGGCGCTAACATGGTCTGGGTGTAGACTTTCATGAAGCGCCGAACTTCACGCATGTATAAAGTCCATAGGCCGATTGCATTGGAAGCTGTTGGTTGATGCATGGGTTGGCTCAATTCTGGATGTACTTTGATGTTCTGGGCGTCGTCGATGTTTCTCTATATATAGTGTGATCAGCGTTTAAACCAGAGCTTGAATGGGGTTAAGCTGCGTAGCATGGATGACGAATTTAACGAGTCGGATAAGAAACCAAAGAAACGTAAGGGCCCGCGTAAGGCGACGGCCAAGTATCTTGAGAATTCCGCTGCGCATTATCTGGGTCGATTTGCGACCTCAAAATCGCACCTTCGCCAAATAATGATGCAAAAAGTAAGGCGCTCGGAAATGCATCATGGAACAGATCCGACCGAAGGTGCGGGCTTTATTGATGTGATCATTGAAAAATTTGAGCGGTTGGGTTTTCTGGATGACCCCGCTTATGCAGCGATGCGCGCGCGAGGCCTTTATACAAAAGGGACGCCCGTTAAAGGTATTCGTTTTAAGTTGATGCAAAAAGGTTTGAGCGACGACGATATCGACGCGGCACTTCTCCAACTTGAAGATGAAGTCGAGACGCCGAACCTGGATCTTGCCGCTGCCATCCGCCTCGCACGTCGTCGGCGATTTGGCCCCTACAGATCAGATCAAAGTAAAAACGAAGAGCGCCGCGATAAGGATATGTCCGCTATGGCCCGCGCTGGTTTTTCTTATGACATCGTTGCTCAAGTCCTGGATGCGCCAAGTATCGACGAGCTAGAACTTCAACTCGAGCAGACTTAAACGCGTTCAACTGGCGGCGGCGTTGGGGCGTCTGAATCTGCTTCTGCTTGGGGATCAAGTTCACCAGCTACGGGCGTTGATCCCGGTGTCGGTACAAACTTATTCTGTTCCGAGAGTGGCGGTGCTGCACGGCGCGTCATACGCCAAAGCGCATAGATACCAACAATGATGAACACGCCGCCGATATAATAAAATAACCCGGCCACGCCGAGTTCGACCATGATGGGGCCAGCCAGAACGGGCCCAATGATGGCACCCGTACCATAAGTGAGAAGCAAAGTGCCACTGACGACAACACGTTCATCGGCTTCGACGTAATCGTTGGCGTGAGAGACTGTAAGAGCATAAAGCGGGAAACTGGCTGCGCCATAAACGAATGCGATATAGAGCAAATACTCAGGTCGCATAATGCCAACGGTTGCGATAACGATGGCTATACCGCCTGCAATAAATAAAGCAATGGTGAGGACAGTTCGGCGGTCATATTTATCTGAAAGCCAGCCTATAGGCCACTGCATCAGGCCACCGCCGAGAATGCAAAGGGCCATGAACAAGGCGATTCCGTCCACATCTAGTCCAACACGTCCTGCGAAGACTGGCGCCAATCCCCAAAATGCGCCTAGCGCCAGGCCATAGCCAAGGCATCCAATAAAGCCGAGCGGGGAGATTGAGAATAACCTTCGGATCAGAAGCGGCCGTGGTTTTTGAGGCGTTGGTGCCTCTGTGCGAGTGATGGAAACAGGAATGATGGCAATCGAGACCAGGATAGACACGATACAAAACAAAATATATCCTAGCGGATCGGCAGCAGATACGAGAAACTGTCCCGCAGTCAGCGACATCAAGTTCACAAACATATATGCCGCTAGCACCTGTCCGCGCGTCTCGTTCGTTGCGCGCTCATTGAGCCAGCTTTCAATCACCATATAAATGCCAGCGAAACAAAATCCTGAAATCGCCCGGAAAACAGTCCATGCGATGGGATCAACAATGATGATGTGTCCGAGGGCTGCGGCTGATGCCAATGAGGCCAAAGCTGTAAAGCCCCGAATATGCCCGGCGCGTTCGATCAAATAGGCAGTGACAAGCGTCCCAAGCACGAAGCCTAGAAAATAGCCTGATGTCATGATCCCGATTGAACTATCTGAGAACTGCTCACCTGCGGCGCGAATGGCGATCAGGGTGCCTTGGAGGCTGTTGCCCATGAGCAGCATGGACATGCAAAGGAGCAATGAGGATATTGAAAATATTTGTTCGCGAACGGACTGCATGTCCCTCTCCCCTTTTCCCTCAGCACGGGCTATTCTACCGCTATCAATAGCTGACGCCACCCTTGGCGGAAAAATAACTGTGGAGCGTTTGATGAGCGAAGATGATGGATTGATTGGTGCCTATCAACTTGATGGCCAGGGTGGTGGACGCGAAATCGCCTGGGCTGAAATGGACGCGCTAGCTTCAAAGGAAAACCTTCAATGGTTTCACTTTGACCGAAATGGCGCTGAGGTTGAGCCATGGCTTCGCGAGAAAAGTGGACTGCGGCCGCTTCAGGTTGATGCGTTGCTAGCGGATGAAACGCGTCCCCGTGTTGTCTTTATGGACAATGGTATCTTGATGACACTCCGGGGGGTGAATTTGAATCCGGGTGCAAATCCCGAAGATATGGTCAGCCTTCGAATGTGGATTGAGCCAACCCGCATATTCACTGTTCGGATCAGACGCCTGATGGCGGTCAATGATGTTCGAGAAAAGCTCACGCAAAATATCGGGCCAAAAAGCACAATCGATGTATTGCGGATGTTGGCAGCAGGTTTGTTACAGCGTTTGAATCCTGTTCTAGAGCAAATGAACGACGAAATTGATGAACTTGAAAATGATATGGTCGAGAACCCAAACGCTGATATTCGCCATCGGTTAAAGGATTTGCGGCGCCAGGCTATTGCGCTCAGGCGATATCTCGCACCTCAACGCGAAGCGCTGGCGCGCCTGTACGCCGAAGATGTGGCGTGGATCGATAAAGAGTATCGCATGGCGTTTCGCGAAACTGCGGATCAAAGTGCGCGCATTGTTGAGGATTTAGATGCCATGCGCGAACGCGCTGCGGTTATTCAGGATGAACTCACGAACCGTACGGCAGAGCATATGAATAGAAATATGTACACGTTGAGTGTTGTTGCCGCATTGATGTTACCGCTTGGTGTGATCACCGGAATGCTTGGTATGAATGTTGGCGGTATGCCGCTTAGCGAAAGCAAACACGGGTTTCCAATTGTTATGGGTATGCTCGGTTTAATCGTTGCGCTCCAGGTGCTTATTTACCGTCGCCTCAAATGGATTTAAGCTGAACGATTGCAAGTGCAGTGTTTCTTGATTATCTCACCCGCAAAGCCTTAATCCGCATCGGAGCATCATTGTGAATACGCAAAGCCTACAAGATTTCTGGACAGTTGTTGTTGAGGTCTGGTCAAACGGCGTCGGCGGTGTCGATATTGGGCAGATCCTCAATGCTTTGGGCATCCTTCTTGCGTTCTTTGTGCTGCGCGGATTGATCGCCAAGTTCCTTATTGGTTGGCTACGCCGAATGGCACAAAAAACAGTATGGAAAATGGATGATCATGTCGTTGACGCCATTGCACCGCCGCTGCGCGCCATCCCGGTTGTTTTTGGTATTTTTGTCGCGACGAACTATATGCACTTCGAAGGCGTCGTCGACGTTATCGTTCAAAACATCACGCGCTCATTAATCAGCATCGTGATATTTTGGACAATTCTCCGTACCTTAGGCCCGCTTTCGCATGCCTTTGATCGTCTGGAGAAAGCCTTAAGCCGCGAACTGATCGAATGGATGATGAAGGCGCTTCGGGTGGCCGTCGTTCTTGTTGGTGCTGCAACGGTTCTGCAAATCTGGGGTATTCAAATTGCACCGATTATCGCAGGTGCTGGCTTGCTGGGTGTTGCGGTCGCGCTGGGCGCACAAGATCTGTTTAAAAACCTGATTGCGGGCATCCTTATACTTGGTGAAAAGCGCTTTAAAGTTGGAGATTGGATCAGGGTCGATGGCGTGGTCGAAGGAACGGTCGAAGCCATCGGGTTTAGATCAACGGTTGTGCGCCGGTTTGATAAAGCGCCGGTTATGGTGCCGAACGCAAAGCTCTCTGATACAGCTGTCACGAATTTTACCGAGATGACGTACCGAAGGATTTATTGGCACATCGGCGTGGAGTATCGGACGAGTATTGAACAATTGAGCGAGATTCGTGAAAAGATCGCCGCACATATTGCTGAAGATGGAGATTTTGTAGACGCGAAAGATGCATCGACTTTCGTTCGGATCGACAAGTTTGGCGCATCATCGATTGATATTTTGGTATACTGCTTCACTAAGACGACACGCTGGGGTGAATGGTTAGAAGTTAAAGAAAAGTTGGCTTATACAATTATGAAGATTGTAGAGGAGGCGGGTTCTGGCTTCGCTTTCCCATCAACATCTATATATGTTGAGAGCCTGCCAGCCGACCGTCCGGAACCGTTTGTGCCGCCTGCACGTGAAGAAACCACATCTGAAGAAACAGTAAAATAAGCGAGGAATTTCCTATG